>DATABW010000482.1:0-5304 GCA_036259375.1 Woeseiaceae bacterium | reverse complement strand
GCGTTGATGGCCGTTACGACTTCGGCAGCATGCTTCTCGTCGGTGAGGCGCGCGTAGAACATCAACAGGTTCGGATCCTTCCGGTTCGGAAAGTAGGTCATGAGCTGGTCCACCGACTGCTCCTCGAGCACGAGCTTCCGGTACAGGTCGGACGACTCCGAAAAATAGATGGACCCCAGCAGGTCCATTGCCGGCATCGCCTTCTGCCGGGGATCGAAGGCCGGGCCTCGGAAGGCGATGAACAGCCACGGCTGCGTCTGCGCCCGCCAGGCGATGTGCTCGTAGACGGGCCCATCGAGCGGCGGCTCCACCGGGATCTCGACCTCGAAGTCGCCGCGCTCCCAGCCACCCCAGTACTGCTCGACGAGGTCGAACGTTGCCTCGGCGTCGACGTCGCCGACGATGATCACGGCCGTCTTTTCCGGGCGGTACCAGCGGCTGAAGAACTCCTTCGAATACTCGAGCTGGTTCGGCATGTCGTCGATGTCCTCGACGAAGCCCATCGTCGTGTGCTGGTAGCTGTGCTTGTCGAACGCGAGGTCGCGGATACGCTCGTAGGCCTGCGACGTCGGATCCGAAAAGTTCTTCAGGTATTCGCCCTTTACCGCCAGCGCTTCCGTGCGGAAATCGGCTTCGGAATAGCTCAGGTTGCGGAAGCGGTCTGCCTCGATCTCGATCATCTTCTCGAGGTCGGCTTTGGTGAACGTCGTGTGATAGTTGGTGTAATCGTCGGTCGTGTAGGCGTTCTGGTTGGCGCCGGCTTTCTTCAGGATCGCGCCGTAAACGTCGGGCGGATACGCTTCGGTGCCGCGGAACATCATGTGCTCGAAAAAATGCGCGAAGCCGGATTTTCCGGGCTCGACCTCGTTACGCGAGCCGGTCTGCACCGGGATCTGCATCGTGACGATATCCGGGTAATCCGTCTCGACGATGATGACGCGCAACCCGTTCGGAAGGCTCCGCATGAGATAGGGCATGTCGAAAATACGGGACATCGGTTCCTCGCTGTTTGTGCCGCCGGCGCCGTCGGCGGCGGGCGGGGGTGTGGTCGAATCTCCGCAGGCCGCGAGCAGCAGGCTCGCAAATACAGCCGTGACGGCGTCGCGCATGGAATCTCTCCCCAAAGCCACTAGAATCGCATGACGCGGTATGACAACGGGCGTGGGAAAAGGTGCGTACCATGATCGTCGAACAAATCTGGACCGGCAACAGCTATCGCAACTTCAACTACCTCATCGCCTGCGGGGAATCCGGTGAGGCGCTCGCCATCGATCCGCTGGACTACCGCAAATGCCTCGCCGCGGCGCAGGAGCGCGGCTGGACCATTTCGCAGGTCCTCAACACGCACGAGCACGCCGATCATACGGGCGGCAACAAGGCGATGGTCAAGGCTACCGGCGCCGCCGTGATTGCGCACCGAAAGGCCGGCCGACGGATTCCGGGCATGACTCGCGGTGTGGGCGCGGGCGACGTCATCCGCGTCGGCAAAACAGTGGAGCTCGAGTGCCTCGATACGCCCGGCCACACGATGAGCCATATCTGCCTGCTGTCGCATACCGATGAGCCGGCGCTCTTCAGCGGCGACACGCTGTTCAACGCCGGCGCGGGCAATTGCCACAACGGCGGTCATCCGGCCGAGCTGTACCAGACGTTCGTGAAGCAGCTGGCGAAGCTGCCGGACGAGACGCGACTGTATCCCGGGCACGATTACCTGCTGAACAACCTCGGGTTCACGCTGGACCGCGAGCCGGACAATGCGAAGGCGGCGGCGATGCTGGCGGAATACAGGGACCAGGACCCGGCGGACGCATACGTCACGACTCTCGCGGAGGAGCGGGAGATCAACGTGTTCTTCCGCCTCCAAAGTCCGTCGGTGCTGGCGCGCCTGCGCGAGTCGCGCCCGGAGCTGGGAGAGAACCCCGACCCGAAGACAGTGTTCCTGGCCCTACGAGAACTCCGCAACAGCTGGTAGCAGCAGGTACCGGACTTGCCCTTTTGACCTTTGCAAGTCCGGTACCGGCGCTCTACGCGCTCGCGGTGATTCTGCGGGCAAGTTCCGCCAGGCGAGCACGCTGCGATTCACGGGGATCCGCCGCTTCGCGGACGGCGAGCCACAGCCACTGCAGCGCATCGAACAGCCGTAGCTGCTCATTGAGGAGGGCGCGCCGTTCGGCATCCTCGCTGCCCGCGTACGCGCGCAACAGGCTCGTCTTCTGCGGTTCATCCAGGTCGTGGTACCCGATCACCGACGCGAGGTCGAACAGCGGCTCGTTGTCGCAGGCGTATTCCCAGTCGAGCAGCCGGAGCTCCGGGGTCGCGACCACGTTCGCGGCGACGACGTCGTTGTGGCAGCAGGCAACGCGAGCCGGAACCGGAACGGCCTCGGCGATTTCGCGGCATCGCTGGCCGAACGACAGCAGCGCTTCGTTACCCCGGATAAGCGCGACGTAACGCGCCGCGGCGCCCGCGGCATCGAACGGCACGCCGGAGCGCGGCAGCGCATGCACGCGTCGCAAAAGTGCTGCCAGCTTTTCGAGGTTCGATCCGTCCTCAAGGTCCGCGCGCGTCCAGCAGCGCCCTTCCAGGTATTCGTAGACCAGTATCCCGGCATCGGCATCCGCAAACACGACCTCCGGCGCAACACCCTGCCCGCCCGCGCGCGCGAGGATCGCGCGCTCCCTGCGGCGATCGAGCCCGAGCTCCTTCGCACGCGGCCCGTCCAGCCGCAGCACCAGCTTGCGCTCCTCCGCCTCGACGAGCCAGCTGCGGTTGGAGCGCCCGCCCCCGAGCAACCGGTAGCGCGCCTTCGCCGGCTCGATGCCCGGGATGCGCGAAATGGCTTCGGCCGCCGAGAAAAGATCGCTCACGCGGCGGCCGCGCGTTGGTGCTCGGCATACGCACGCCGCCACGCAACGATCCCGACCGGAATGAGCGCAACGTACAGCACGAACAAGAGCGCCGTCAGCTGGAGCCCGCGCGCCCAGTAGAGATAAATCGAGACGCTGTCGATCGCCAGCCAGTACCACCAGTTCTCCAGCACCTTCCGCGCGACCAGGAACGTCGTCCAGATCGCCGCGATGGTGGTCGCGGAATCCGCATAGGGAAACGCCGCGTCGGAGTAGCGATCCAGCAGGAAGCCCGTGACGCTCGCGGCGGCGGCAATCGCCGCGATCGCCGCGGCATGCGCCGGCAGCGGCCATCTGGTTACCGGCAGCTCGCCGTGCCGCTCCCCGCCAGAACGCCACACGTGCCAACCGTAGAGCGCCATCGCCAGATAAAAGACGTTCAGCAGCGATTCCATGTACAGCTTCGCCCCGATGAACAGGGCGATGTAGATCGCCGTGCTCACCGCGGCGAAAAACCAGCACCAGATATTGCGGCGGATCGCCAGCAGCAGGTAGGCGACCGCCGCAATGACGGCGATGGCCTCCGCGGGGCCGAGCGCATGGAACTGCGCCGCGATCCGGTCCGGCAAGCCGTCCACGCGCGCTTCAGTCGCCGAGCGGGTTGTTCAGGATGCGAATTGCGAACACCGCCTTCGGCACCTGCTCGAACGTGCGTTTGATCTCCCGGTCCAGCACGCTCATGACGTCGTCGTACTCGCCGCGCAACTGCGTGCTCATCGCGTTTGTTTCGACCTCCACCGACTCGTGCTCGTTGAGGCGGCGGATGACGTCCTTGATGGGCGCCAGGAACTCCTCGGCCAACGGGTACAGGCTGATGTCTACGGCTACTCGCATGTCTAGAACCTCATTTCGAATGTGACGCCGAGCTGGCGGGGATCGCCGCGGCGAATGTAGAGCTCGTTGGCGAAACCAGGCGGTTCGTTGCCGAAAAAGAAACCTCGCACGGCGTAGGTCTCGTCGAAAAGGTTGCGCGCCCAGAGTTCTGCCGACCAGCGCTCCGTTTCGAATCCGGCGCGCGCCCGAGCGAGTCCGTAGGCTTCGGAACGCCGGTTGTGGCTCACGTCGAAATAGAATTCGTCGCGCGCCGAAAGATCCAGGCGCGCGAAGAAGCCCGCCGGGTGACGATAGGCGCCCCCGACGGCCAGCGTGTAATTCGGCGCATGTGCCTGGTCGCGGCCGCCGAGGTCGAAGGCATCGCTCGAGAACTCGTCGAACTCCGCATCGAGCAGTCCGATGCTCGCGTAAACCTCGAAAGCTTCGGCCGGCACCCAGCGCAACTGCGCCTCGGCGCCAACGCTCTTCCCCTTTGCCGCGTTGTCCGTGAAGAAAACGAAGGACGCCGGGTCGTTCGGGTTCAGCTGGACCGACGTCCTGACCTGCTGGTCGTTGCGCCGGCTGTAGAAAACCGTCCCGTCGAAGATCAGCGAGCCGTCCAGCATGAGCGCCTTGACGCCGGTCTCGAGGCTCCACAGGGATTCCTGTTCAAACTGGCGGCCGCCGGCCGGTACCGGCCCGAGGTTGAAGCCACCCGCCTTGTAGCCTCGGGAGAGCGCGATGAACGCGGTCAGTCCCTCGCTGAAGTGGTGACGATAGCTGAGCTCGCCGCCGACCATGGTCTCGTCCGGTTCCAGCCGCAGCCCGTTCGAGTCCGTGTAGTCGGTCCGGCGTGTTTCGACGCGCAATCCGAGCGCCAGTTCGCCGGCGTCTCCGACCTCGACGTCGAGCTGCCCGAAGAGCGCGGCATTCGTCGCTTCGAAGCGGCTCGCAAGCGCATCGTCCAGGTTGTCCGCGAATCCGGACAACGGATCGAAGTAGACGCCCCGGTTGAGGGTCGACAGCGTTTCGTCGAGGTCGAGCAGGTACAGGCCGACCAGCCACTCGGTCGTGTCATTGAATATCCGCCCCGCATCGGTAGAGGCGATCCGGAATTCCTGGCTCAGGGTTTCCCGTTCGCGGTGATTGACGGAAATGAAGTCGTAGGTGAACGGCGCCCACGCTTCAGCGTTGCCCCAATCGGCGTCGAAGGAAAAATCGATATCGGAATCCGCCATGGACGTGATCGAGGTGAATCCGAATCGCTCCGCTCCCTGCCACGTGAGCTTGAGCGCGGAGCCGAGGCTCCGCTGCGCATCCCGGCCCGGCTTGTCCGAAAGGACGGTGAGCGAGTTGTCGATGGCGAAGGCGTCGTAACCGTTGTCGATCTCCGAAAGCATGGTCGTCCACAGCACGCGCCAGTCACCGGAAGGTTCCCAGAGCAGCTTGCCGCGCACGCTCGTCTCCTCGCGCCCGTTGGTGTCGTCGCGGTCGAGGAAGGCATTCTCGCGGAAGCCGTTGCTCTCGTAGCGATGCGCGCTCGCGCGGAACCTTACCGCCCCGTCGGCCGCTGACGGCCGACGGG
>DATABW010000481.1:0-4567 GCA_036259375.1 Woeseiaceae bacterium | reverse complement strand
AACGCCAGCAGCACGCAGAGCGGGAAAATCCACACGGCCGTGTTGCCGGCGAGCAGCTGCTGGTACGTCAGGTCGGTCCATTCGTATTCCATGCCGTTCGGCAGCATGCGCTCGGCGAGCGCCGCCATCGCCGCCTGCGCTTCGCCCGAGCTGTAACCCGGCGCCGGCGCGCCGTTGATTTCGGCGGTCAGGTAGCCGTTGTAGTGCGGCACGATATCCGGACCGGCGGTCTGTTCGAGCCTCACGAAGCTGCCGAGCGGCACCATCCGGCCGACGTCGTTCCGCACCTTGAGATTGACGACGTCCTCCGGCTGGAGCCTGAAGTCCATCGCGGCCTGCGCCTTGACCTGGTACGTGCGGCCGAAGCGATTGAAGTCGTTGACGTACAGCGATCCGAGGTAGATCTGCATCGTCTCGTAGAGCTGCTGCAGGTCGACGCCCTGCGCCTTTGCCTTCTCGCGATCGACTTCCGCCCGCAGCTGCGGCGCGTTGACCTGGAACCCGGAGAACAGGTTGGTGAGGGCGGGCGTCTGCCAGCCCGCGCCGATCAGCTTCTGCGTTTCCGCGTACAGCGCCTCGAAACCGAGGCCGGTCCGATCCTCGATCTGCATGCGGAACCCGCCGATCGCGCCGAGGCCCATGATCGGCGGAGGCGGAAAGGTGGCGACGAACGCTTCCTGGATGCTCGCGAACTGCGCATTCAGGGCGCCGGCGATCGCGCCGGCCGAGAGCTCGGGCCCGTCGCGCTCGTCGAAGTCGGCCAGGGTGACGAAGACGATGCCCGCGTTCGGTGCGCTGACGAAACCGTTGATCGAAAGCCCGGGAAACGCCACCGCATGTTCCACGCCCGGCTGTTCCAGCGCTATGTCGCCCATGCGTTCGATCACCTGCGTCGTGCGGTCGAGGGTCGCGGCTTCCGGCAACTGCGCGAAAGCGACGAGGTACTGCTTGTCCTGCTGCGGAATGAACCCGCCAGGCACGCTCGAGAAGCCGAGCCAGGTGAGGCCGATCAGGCCGGCAAAGACGGCCACCGCGATGCCTGAGCGGCGCAGGAGGTGCCCGGTGACGCCCACGTACGCGCGGGAGCCGCGGTCGAACAGCCGATTGAACGGCCGTAGCAGCCACCCGAACGCGCGGTCGATGCCGCGCTGCAGCCGGTCCGGCCGCGCACCGTGCTCCTTGAGCAGGAGGGCCGCCAGGGCAGGCGACAGGGTCAGCGAGTTCACGGCGGAGATCACGGTGCTGATGGCAATCGTGATCGCGAACTGGCGGTAGAACTGGCCGCTCAGGCTGCTGATGAACGCGGTCGGCACGAACACCGCCACCAGCACCAGCGCCGTTGCCACGATGGGGCCCGTTACCTCGCGCATGGCCTGCTTGGTTGCCGCGACGGGTTTGAGGCCTTCGCGGATATTGCGCTCCACGTTCTCGACCACCACGATCGCGTCGTCCACCACAATGCCGATGGCGAGCACGAGTCCGAACAGCGACAGCGCGTTGAGCGAAAAACCGAACAGGTGCAGCACCGCCAGCGTGCCGACCAGGGATACGGGCACCGCCGCCAGCGGAATGATGGAAGCCCGCCACGTCTGGAGGAACATGACGACCACCAGCACGACCAGCAGGAGCGCCTCCAGCAGCGTCTTCACCACGGCCTCGATCGACTCGCGAACGAAGGTGGTCGGGTCGTAGACGATCGTGTAATCGACGCCGTCGGGAAAATCCTGCTTCAGTTCCGCCATGCGCGCGCGCACGTTTTGGGAGATTTCGAGGGCGTTCGATCCCGGGCGTTGGAAGAGGCCGATGCCCGCGGCGGGCCGGTTGTCGAGGAGCGAGCGCAGCGCGTACGAGTTGGCGCCGAGCTCGACGCGCGCCACGTCCTCGAGGCGTACGATCTCGCCCTGGGGGCCGGCCTTGACCACGATCTGCTCGAACTCCTCCGGGGTGGAAAGCCGGCCCTTGGTGTCGATCAGGAGCTGGAACTGCGCGGAGCTCGAGGCGGGTGCCGCACCGAGCTTTCCGGCAGCCACCTGGATGTTCTGCTCGCGTATCGCATTGGCGACGTCGTTCGCCGTCAGGTTCAGCGCCGCCACTTTTTCCGGGTCCAGCCACACGCGCATCGCGTACTCGCCGGAGCCGAACACCTGCGCATCGCCGACGCCCGCGATGCGCGCCAGCTCGTCGCGCACGCGCAGCATGGCGTAGTTCGACAGGTACAGCGTGTCGTAGCGTTCGTCAGGCGACACCAGGTGCACGACCATCGTCAGGTTGGGCGAGGATTTTTCCGTCACCACCCCGATCTGCTGCACTTCGGACGGCAGCTTGGGCAGCGTCTGCTGCACCCGGTTCTGCACCTGCTGCTGCGCGCGGTCGAGATCGGTGCCGAGCGAGAAGGTAATCGTCAGGGTCATGACACCGTCGGAGGTCGCCATCGACGACATGTACAGCATGTCCTCCACGCCGTTGACGGCCTGCTCCAGCGGCGAGGCGACCGTCTGGGCGATCACCTCCGGGTTGGCGCCCGGGTACGTGGCGCGCACCACGATCGTCGGCGGAACGACTTCCGGGTATTCGCTGATCGGCAGGAGCCTCAGCGAAAGCGCGCCGGAGATGAAAATGATCGTCGACAGCACCGCGGCGAAGATCGGGCGTTCGACGAAAAACTGCGAGAAGTTCATGGCTCAAGCCTTATCAAAGCAAGATGTTCTGAAAGATGTCGTAGGAGCCCGTCCCACGGGCAACCGGATGA
Organism: Woeseiaceae bacterium; assembly: GCA_036259375.1. Taxonomy (GTDB): domain Bacteria; phylum Pseudomonadota; class Gammaproteobacteria; order Steroidobacterales; family Woeseiaceae; genus IDS-8. Next base: position 1,818 of record DATABW010000481.1, on the reverse strand, counting down.
GCGGCATCAGTCGCTTAACGTCCGGTGCCTACAAGGCCGCGTCGGCCGCAAACCGCTCCATCTCACGCTCACCGCGGTCCATCGCCACCACCGTCGGCGCGACCGTCACGCCCGGCCGTACCCGCTGCAGCCCGTTCACGATGACCCGCTCGCCTGCCTCCAGCCCACGGGTCACGACGCGGAGGTCGTCGACCAGCGGACCCGTTTCGACGGCGCGATACTGCGCGACGTTTTGCTCGTCCAGCACCAGGACGTATTTCTGGTCGAGATCGGTGCCGATGGCGCGATCGTCGACGAGCGCCACCGTCTGCGTCTCGGGACTGACGAGCTTGAGCCGCACGAAGAGCCCGGGCGTAAAGCGTCCGTCTTCGTTCTCCAGTACGGCGCGCCCGCGGATGGTGCCGGAATCCGGATCGACCCGGTTGTCCAGGAAGTCCAGGCGGCCTTCGTGCGGGTAGCCCTCCTCGTTCACCAGCCCCACAAAGACGCTTGCGTTGCGGGCAGCGGACGGCTCCCGGCCTTCGGTGAACTGGAGGTAGCTGTGCTCGTCCGCGTAAAACCAGGCGTAGATCCGGTCGTCGGAGACCAGCGTCGTCAACAGCGTGGAGCTGTCGACGAGGTTTCCCGCCGTGACCAGCGCGTTCGATACGCGCCCGTCGATCGGCGCCGTGACAGTCGTGAACTCCAGGTCGAGCCGCGCCGTTTCGAGCGCGGCCTCGACCGCATCCAGTTCGGCGGCGGCGATGGACTGCGCCGTCGAGAGGCTGTCGAATTCCTCCTGCGAGATCGCGTTCTGCCGGAGCAGGCGCTCGGCCCGTTCGCGGTTCGTGACCGCCAGCTCCAGCTGGGCCTCGGCCCGCTCGTGCTCGGCCGACAGGCGGTCCACTTCCGCCTGGAAGGGGCGGGCGTCGATCCGGAACAGGACGTCGCCGGCCTCCACCCGGCTGCCCTCGCGGAAATGCACGGATTCCACGTAGCCGCTGACGCGCGGCCGCACGGACACCGTTTCGACGGCCTGCAGCCGGCCGGTGAATTCCTGCCACTCGTGTATCGGCCGGACGGCCACAGCAGCGACCGAGACCTGCGGGGCGGGCGGCGGCCCGGCCTGGGGATCCGCGTTGCTGGCGTAGCAGCCGGCCAGGGTCGTGACGAGGACGGTAGCGAGGCCGAGGGTCAGCCGGGCGTATAGCGAGGACATAGCTCAACTCCTTGATTTTCTTGTTCAGTTGTCGAACAACCAGCTCCGGTACCGGCGGCGGTTTCCTTGCGGCCGAATCCGTGCATCGCGAGCCGGATACTGTTACTATACCGTTCGGTAACAGGGAGCCGGACGATACAGACCGGTCAGTAACGTGTCAACAGGAAATTTGTTATGACGGCAGACCCGGGGGAGACACAGGTGGGCCGCACGGCCAAGCGGCCCGCGCGCGATCGCATCTGCGAAACGGCGCGCGATCTCTTTTACCAGCGCGGCATCCGCGGCGTCGGCGTCGAGCTGATCGCCGCCGAGGCCGGCACGACCAAGATGAGCCTCTACCGCAACTTCGCGTCCAAGGACGAGCTGGTTGCGGAGTGCCTGTGCGAGCAGGACCGCGAATTCTGGAAGTGGTGGGACGAGCTGATGGAGCCGCTCAAAGGCCAGCCGGAGAAACAGATCGAGGCCTTATTCGACGCGCTGCGGGAGACCTGCCTGAGTGAGGGCGCGCGGGGCTGCCATTTTGCGAACGCGGCCGTGGAACTGCCGGACGCGTCGCACCCCGGCCGTCAGGTAGTGCTCAACCACCACGAGAAGTTCCGTCATCGCCTGCGCGAGATCTG
>DATABW010000480.1:0-7384 GCA_036259375.1 Woeseiaceae bacterium | reverse complement strand
GCATCTCCAGCTCGAGCAGCGTGACGCTCTGGTCCTGCCGCGCCCGCCACACGATGTAGTTGAAGTGGCTGATGCCTTCCAGCACCTTGCACAGGTCGTCGAGCTGCGCGGGCTTCAGCGCCTTGAGGGGATCGGCCTCGTCGAGCCGCTTCAGGACCTCCTCATCGAGGTAGACCGACAGCGACAGGTCGTTGCCTTCCTGGCTGAGCAGCACGGACTCGTCGGTGTTCGGCACCAGCGCGCCCGATCCCAGTATTCCGGCCAGCTCCGGATCGGTAATGAGGAAGTCCGTGACCGAAAAGCCATGGTCGGCCTGGTAGATATCGGTCAGGTATTTCTGCAGGACCGCCAGCATGGTCAGTGACTGTTCCTGCTGACCGCGTTCGGCATCGGCACGACGCCGTTCTGGCGCAGCAATGCCTCCGCGCGCTTGCTTCCGGTCTTGAGCCACACTTCGTAAGTGCGCAGCAGGTCGATATCCGAAGACTGACGCGCGCCGTCACGGACTTCGTTGAGGATGTCGACCAGCACCTGGAACTTGTGCGCCAGCTCCCGGTAAACGTGCGCCAGCGCCTGGCCCCGGATCGTGCCGCGCATCTCCTCGGACAGCGAACCGTAGGCATTGCCTCCCATGTGGATGTAGTAGTCCAGATCGACCAGCCGGTGCGCCAGGCTGTCGGCAAAAAAGCCGGCAATGAACAGCGAGACGTCACCGATGCGTTGCAACGACAGGTTCCGCTGCTCGGCGCTGGCCGCCTCGACGGCGTCGACCATCATGAGCGCCAGCGGCTTCAAACCGTAAGCGTCGCCGTGGTCCTCGTACAGGTCCTCGGACCGGGAAAACAGCGTCAGAAGGTTGACGACGTAATGCGCCGCGTGCGGGTCGACGTCGACGCGTTGTTTTTCCATGGCCGCGTGAATCGATTCGCGAAAATAATCGCGAAGATTAGGCACGGGCACGACCTGCTCGGTAGTTGCATGATCACTCATTGTTATTCACCTCAGCTCATTCACCTCCCGCCGCGGAAACGGCGTGCCCAGTGATCGGCAAAGGCGCGCAATGCTGAGTCCGTTCAGCAGTGCGGAACCCGCCGTACTGAGTTCACCGCACCACGATCTCCCGCCGTCTGCTCCTGGCGGGAGACATCCTGTGTATATCCATTTTAGAGCCGGCTCTTCGTGACAAGGTTCACGAACAGCAGGTTTCCGGACCATTTTGTAGCACATTTGTGACATTCAGCCGAAGCCCTTGCCGCTGGCGGCATTTCGCGCAAAGCTGCCGGTTCATAAATGCAACACCAGGTCCTGCCATTCGTCTCCGTCGTCATGACGTCGGGCCCCGTGAGCTGCCTCCTCGGCCGCTCTTTTTGTGCGGCGGCGGGCGGCGCCGCGCTCGATGAATCGTTTAGAATGCGCGTCGTCCTCCGCCCCCACCGGGATGCTCCAGCACGCATGATTGCCGCGCGCCGATGACCTTCGAGATCGTACTGGTTCTCGCCATCCTGGCTGCGGCGCTGGTGCTCTTCGTAAGCGGCGTTATCCGCATGGACCTCGTCGCCCTGCTCGTGCTCGGCACGCTCGCGGTCACGGGGCTCGTCACCGCCGAGGAAGCGTTCGCCGGCTTCAGCAACGGCGCCGTGATCACGATCTGGGCGATGTTCATCCTGAGCGAGGGCCTGGCGCGCACCGGCATCGCCAATATCATCGGGCGGCAGGTGCTGCGGATCGCCGGACGGCGCGAGCTCGCCATGGTCATCGTCATCATGATGGCCGCGGCCTCGCTGTCGGCTTTCATGAACAATATCGGGGTCGCGGCGCTGATGCTGCCCGTCGTCGTCGACCTCGCGCGGCGGACCCGCATACCGCCGTCGCGGCTCCTGATACCGCTGGCGTTCGGCACTTTGCTCGGCGGACAGACCACGCTCTTCGGCACGTCGCACAACCTGCTCGTCAGCGAGGCGCTGGCGAGCTCCGGCAACGAGCCGTTTTCGGTGTTCGATTTCATACCGGTGGGCGGCGCGATCGTCGTCGCCGGCGTGCTTTTCCTGGCGCTCGTCGGGCGGTTGCTGCTGCCGAAACGGCCGCGGGCCGACCGCGGCCGTTATCGCAGCCAGCGCTCACTGCGCGCGCGCTACAAGCTGCAGGAACAGACCTTCATGCTGCGGGTCCCGGTCGATTCGGTGCTGGTCGGCAAGACGCTGGCGCAGAGCCGCATCGGCGCGTCGACCGGGCTGATCATCCTGGCACTCATGCGTTTCGGGCGCAGCGAAACGCTGCCGAGCCGGCAGACGGTGCTGCGCCCTGGCGACAGCCTGCTCGTGCAGGGGCGCCTCGAGCAGTTTCGCGAGCTACAGCGCTGGAGCGATCTCGTCATCGAACGCGAGGCCCCGGTCCTGAAATCCATGGTGGCGGCGCGCGTCGCCTATGCCGAGGTCACCATTGCCGAAGGCTCGCCACTGACCTCGGAGCTGGTCCGCGAGGCCGGTTTCCGCAACCGCTTCAACGTCAGCGTCGCGGGCGTCCGCCGCCGGAACAAGTACCGGCTGACCAATCTCGCCTACGTGCCCCTGCGCGCCGGCGACCGGGTTCTCGTGCAGGGTGAAAAAGCCTCGATCGAGGAACTTCACAAGTTTTCCGATTTCAGCGAGGTCGTGCCCCGCAGCGAAGACGACCTGAACGAGGAATATAGGACGGACGAGCGGATGTTCGTCGTGCGGCTGCCGAAGTACAGTGATCTCGCCGAGGCCACGCTGGGCAAGAGCCGGCTGGCCGACGTGTTCGATTTTCGCGTGCTGGCCATCTTTCGCGAAGGCCGGCTCAACGTCATGCCCAGGGGTGACGAGGTCCTGCTGGGGGGCGACCTGCTGCTGATCGAAGGACAGCACGAGGACCTGGACGTGCTGCGGGGCCTGCAGGAGCTGGAAATCGAGACGCAGGTATCGCGCAATCTCGGCGCGTTCGATTCCGAGCGGCTGACCCTCATGGACGCGACGCTGGATCCGCGCAGCCGCCTCGCGGGGAAGTCGGTCGGGGAGCTGAATTTCCGCGAGCGCTACGGCATCGAGCTTGCCGGTATCTGGCGCGAGGGCGAGACGCTGGACGGCAACCTGTCGGAAGAGCGCCTGCAGGTCGGCGATGCGCTGCTGCTGCTCGGCCCCCGCGACCGCCTGCAACTGCTGAGCTCCGATTCCGATTTCCTGATCCTGACGCCGCTGGGGCAGGAGCCACCCGATACGCGCCGCGCGCCGCTGGCCGCGGCGATCATGCTCGGCGTCGTCGTCAGTGTCATGGCGGGCTATGCCCCGCCGCAGGTGGCGGCTGTCGTGGGCGGCACCGTGATGGTGCTGACGGGGTGCCTTACGATGGAGCGGGCGTACCGGGCGATCGACTGGCGCGCAATCTTCCTCATTGCGGGCATGCTGCCGCTCGGCACGGCGATGCAGCAGAGCGGCGCTGCCGCCTATCTTTCCGGTCAGCTGGTGTCGGTGCTGGGCAATTTCGGGCCATGGTGGGTCGTCGTCGGCTTTTACCTGCTGACGACGCTCTTCACGGTCGTGATCCCGTCCGCGGCGCTCGTCGTGCTGATGTCTCCGCTGGTACTCTCCGCGATGGCGGAGCTCGGATTCGAGCCGCAGTCCGGCATGATGGCGATTGCCATCGCGGCGGGCGCGAGTTTCCTGAGTCCCATCTCGCACCCGGCGAACATCCTCGTGATGGGCCCGGGCGGTTACCGTTTCACCGATTACATGAAAGTCGGCCTGCCGCTGATGATCGTCGTCTTCATCACGGCTTACTTCCTGATGCCCATCGTGTGGCCGCTGACCCCGATAAGGCCCTGACGCTGGAGCAGAGCCGTACGAGCCCGCCTCGCGGGCGATACTAAAATGATTGGCTGTGGCGAACGCCCGCTTGCGGGCTCCTACGGCACAAGTATCGACGACCCTGTGGTCTTCCTTGCTTCCAGGTCGCGGTGCGCCTGCGCGGCGTCCTCAAGCGCGTAGCGCTGGTTGACGTCGATCTCCAGCACGCCGCCGCCGACGAGATCGAAGAGCTCCTGCGCCGCCGCCAGCAGGCGCTCGCGAGTGTCGATGAAATCGAACAGGATCGGCCGGGTCACGTATAACGAGTGCCGGCTGGCCAGCTCGGACGGGGCGAACGGCTCGACCGGCCCGGAGGCGTTCCCGAAGCTCACCATCACGCCATGCGGGCGCAGTGAATCAAGCGAGGCGAAGAAAGTGTCGCGGCCGACCGAGTCGTAGACGGCGGCGACGCCTTCGCCCCCGGTCAGTTCGCGTACCACGGCGGCGATGTCCTGCTGCCCCGACAGCACGATGTGGTCGCAGCCCTTCGATTTTGCCAGGCGGGCCTTTTCCTCCGTGGTGACCACGCCGATGACGGTCGCGCCCAGGTGCTTCGCCCACTGGCACGCGATCGAGCCGACACCGCCCGCTGCGGCGTACAGCAGGATGGTGTCGCCCGGTTGCACGCGGTAGCTCCGCCGCAGCAGGTACCAGGCGGTCATTCCTTTCAGGAAGACCGCCGCCGCCTGCTCGTCGCTCACGCCGTCGGGGATCGGCACCAGCCGCGCGGCGGGGAAATTGCGCGCTTTCGAGTACGCATCCGCCGGTCGCCCCGTGTACACCACCCGGTCGCCCGGGGCGAAGTCGGTGACGCCTTCCCCGACGGCTTCGACCACGCCGGCGGCCTCGCTGCCGAGCCCGGACGGCAGCTCGAGCGGATAAAGGCCGCTCCGATGGTACGTGTCGATGAAGTTGAGCCCGATGGCCGTATGCCGCACTCGAGCCTCATTCGCGGCGGGAGCCGGGAGTTCGACGGATTCGAACTCCAGGACCTCGGGACCGCCGAAGCGGTGCAGGCGGATCGCTTTGGTGTGCATGTTCCCTCTCTTGTCACGCCCAGAATAGCCAAGTGGGCAAGGCGATGCTTGGTCCGATCGATTCGATTCACATACTGAAACATTCGCGGCCGGGCTGGATTGCGTCGCAGCCGGGCGGCATCATCGGACGCTGATCATGTCATCGACAGTCGTCATTGCGGGTGCCGGTCACGCCGCCGGGCAGGTGGTCGCGACCCTGTGCCAGAAGAAGTACGCGGGAAACATCGTCCTCGTCGGCGAGGAACCCTGGCTGCCGTACCAGCGGCCGCCCCTGTCGAAGAAGTTCCTGGCGGGCGAAATGCCGGCCGAGCGCCTGTACGTCAAACCGCCCGCCTTCTACGAAAGCGCGGGCGTCACGGTGCGGCTGGATACGCGCGTCGCGAAGATCGACCGGCGGCGAAAATGCGTGGTCGATTCGGGCGGTCACGAGACCGGTTACGACAAGCTCATTCTCGCGCTCGGCGCGCGGGTTCGTCGCCTCGATCTGCCGGGCGTCGAACTGGACGGCGTGCACTACCTGCGGAACGTGCAGGACGTGCGGAACATTCATGCGCGCATGGGCGCCGGGCGCCGAATCTGCATCGTCGGCGCGGGCTATATCGGGCTGGAAGTCGCCGCGGTCGCGTCGCAACTCGGCATGGACGTGACGGTCGTGGAATTGCTCGACCGCGTGATGAAGCGCGTCGTATCGCCGGAATTGTCGGCCTTCTACGAACGCGAACACCGCTCGCACGGCGTAAAGATCCTGCTCGATACCGGCATCGAAGCTTTCGTGGGCGACGGGCAGGTGCGCGGGCTCCTGCTGGCGGACGGCACGGAAATACCCGCGGACGTGGTGGTGATCGGCATCGGCATCGTGCCGAACACCGAGGTTGCCGCCGAAGCGGGCCTCCCGGTGAACGACGGAATCGTCGTCGACGAGTACTGCCGCACGGCAGACCCGGACGTCTATGCCGTGGGCGACTGCACCTTCCATCCGAACCCGGTCATCGGGCGCAGCATCCGGCTGGAGTCCGTGCAGAACGCGCTCGAGCAGGCCCGCACGGCGGCGGCCGCAATTACCGGTGAGCAGGCGCCTTACGCACAGGTGCCGTGGTTCTGGTCGGACCAGTACGACCTGAAGCTGCAGATCGCCGGATTGTCGCAGGGGTATGACGAAACCGTCCTGCGCGGCAGCCCGGATTCCCGGTCATTCTCCTGCGTTTACCTGCGAGACGGCCGCGTGATCGCCCTCGACGCCGTGAACAATCCCAAGGATTTCCTGCAGGCCAAGAAGGTGATCGCGGATGGAGGCGCCGTCGACCGGGTCCGGCTCGCCGATGCCGCCACAGAGCTGAAAGACACGGTGTAGGCGCCCGTCCTGCGGGCGACCGGCGTGGGGTTCGCCGAAGCTGGGATTCTCAGCGACGGGTCGGGCTTCTACGGTGGCGAAACCGCAATCGTCAGGTGGCCGGTCATCGCCACGGGGCCGCGCAGCGCCGAATAGGCCTGCGCGCGCCAGGATTCGACTGCTTCGCTCGTCAGGCCGGCATAGCGGCCGCTTCCGCCCGTGACGCGCGCCGTTCCCAGCGCGCCGGGACCCACGGTGGTGACCCCATACCAGGCGCCGCGCCAGCTGTCCGCGGAGTTCCAGCGGGCAGGCAGGACGATATTGCGGAAGTAGCCCCACAAGTTCTCGGTTTGGTCGATGAACAAGGTGCCGCTCTCCGGCAGGTAAATCTGCCAGACGCTGTTCACCAGCGCTTCCGAGGTCAGGAGGCGCGTCTCCTCGGATTCCGAGCTGAACTTCACGCCGACACCGGCCGGCGCACCCCTGCCATCCGTCAGGATGGCGACAAGGACGTTCGTCTGGCGGATCGCCGGCTCCCACAGGTCGGCAATCTGGTCCGGGTGCGGCTTCACGCGCGATTCGCCGTCGTTGGTGAACGCGATCGACTCTGCCGGAACCGCCGAAAAGCTGAAGTCGAGCAAACGCTGGTCGGAAACGCTGAGCGGCGACATCGCAGGCGCCGCCGCGAAAGGATTGTGGTAAAGCGCCAGCAGGAACAAGGACGCCCCGAGCAGCAAGCCTATGAAAAAAGCGATCGCGTACTTCATCCGGCCGGCTCCCCCGCGCCAATGAGTGCCGTAACGAGCTCGATCCGGCCGTCGATTTCAATTCCGGTGGACGCGACCTCGCGGACCGCGAAGTGCTTCTCCACGACGCTGCCGCGCAGTCCGGCAAACTCCCGTGTTCCCGCGCGCAGCGAACCGCTGCGTTGGCCCTCGTCGGCGTCCGGCTCCATGGTTGCGTACAGAGATCCGCGGGCGGGCAGATGCAGCGTCCACTCGACCACGGAACCCGCCGCTCCCCCGCCCGCCAGCCGGCTCGCCACCCCGACGACGACGTCATGGCCGTCGCGGATCTTGAACAGTTCCGCCAGCGCGCCGCTCGCCGGCATGGGCGGCGGGGAGACGGTGCCGGAGACCCTCGAGTGGCCGGCGAGC
>DATABW010000479.1:0-2657 GCA_036259375.1 Woeseiaceae bacterium | reverse complement strand
CTGCCGCCGCCGCCCCCCGGGCGGCGGCAAGGATCGGAAGACATGCGGGCGCGAGTGAATTCCCGCAGCCGCCTCGCCCTCGAGCGCCGGCTCGATACGATGCGCGCCGACGGCCTCGACGCGGAGGGCAGCGTTGCCATTACCGACTCCGTCAGTAAAGCAGTCCTGGAGCTGGTACAGGAACATTCCCCCGCAATCGTAATGATCGCCCGCAAGGCGCACACGAATTTCGAGCACGCGACGCTGGGCGGCGAGGACTTCGCCGTCATACGCGAATGCCCGGTACCGGTATGGGTGGTGCACCCGTCGAAGCACGGCGGTGACAAGATCGTCGGTGCGGTCGGTAAGCCGGAGAAAGGTGACGGCACCAGCCTGGATGACCGGATACTGGATGAGGTCGCGCTCCTCGCGAAAAAGCTGGGCAAGGAAAGTCACGCGCTGCACGCGTTTGGCGAGGCAGGACTCGTTTCGCCCCTGGAGCCGGCAGCCGAGGATCCCCTGGACGACATGGGTAACAGCCGCAACGATGCGCGCATCGCCGGCATCCTGGAGTTCGTGCAGGCGCACGGGGTGGCGCGGGAGCACGCGCACATCTACGAAGGCAAGCTGGAACGCGTGCTGGAAGAGGAAGCAGGCCCGCTGAACGTCGACCTCATCGTGCTCGGTTCCAACAGGGACAGCCGCCTGAAACGGATGATCTCGGGCAGCACGACGGAACGGATCATCGACCACGTCGAGACGGACGTGCTGATCGTCAAACGCGGGGAGACGCGGGCGGCGCCCTGAGCGCGCGACGGAGCGGGTATTGAGCGGGCGGCGGAGCGGGTATCAGGACCCGCTCCGCGTGCGTTGCATCAGGCGGCGCGGCTCATCTCGCGCTGGAGCTCCTGCTTGCGTTCGCTCATCTTCTGGCCGAGCTCGGCGAGCTCTTCCTTCGACATCGCCTTGGAGGCCTTTTTGAACATGTCCTTCTCTTCTTCATCGGCATGGTGCTCGACGAGCTCCTTCAGCACCTTCGCGCGACCGGAAAACTTTTCGCTTGTCGGGTCCGTCTTGCGGAGGTCCGGCAGCACCAGTTCGCTGACGGCGCGATGCTCTTCGAGCGCCTCGAAGTAGGTTTTCGAGAACTCGGCGCTGCCGGCTTCCTTGAACGCCGGGTAGAAAATCTCCTCCTCGATGTGCGTGTGGATGTGCAGCTCCTGGTCGATTTTCTCGAGAAGCTGCTGGCGCTTTTTCTCCGCGCGGGTCGTGGTTTGCACCAGCTCGGATAGCAGCTCCTTCACCTTCCGGTGATCTTCCTTCAGCAGTTCGAGTGCGCTTTTGTTCATCGTCTTGATCTCCTTGGAACGGGCCAGACTGCCCGTCGGCAGCGGTTCGGTGTAGCGTGATGGGAGCAAGAAATGTGCCACGGAGAAGCAGCGTCGTCGGCGGGGCGCGAGGTGAATCGGGAACGACCTCCGGCATTATTTACACCGGACGGTGCAGTTCCTACACGCACGGAGGCATCTCCTGCGTAAAGCCAAACGACCACAGCAGCAGCCAGCTGAGCAGGCTCAGCGCGCAGGCGACGATGGTCTCGGTCAGCGGATTATCGAGCGGGCTGTCGCCTTGGGCCGGCTGCCGTCCGCCGCGGAAGTCTGCGTAGAACACGACGGCACAGGAGAGCAGCATCGTGGCGAATACGATCAGCACCAGCGGCCACCATTTCGCCCCAACGGCGAGAAAGACGGTCTCTCCGTCGGAGCAATGTTGAGCGGCAGGAAAAGCGCCGCGCCGAGGACAACGAAAAAGCGGCCGTAGAGCTCGATGTCGACCGAATCGTTCATCGCAGTGCCCAGGTCCGCGGCTTCTCTCCTTTATCCTCCGGGTCGGCCAGTTGCGCTCCGGCGAGTGACACGCCGAGAGCGATCGGAAACTACATTTTACGGCGTCGTTTCTACAATTACGCGGATATTCGCGGCGATGCAGGTCTCATCGGATCAGGATAGCGTGCCGACGGCATGGTCCGGAACTTGCTGCATTTCGCAGCGCGCATTGAGGCATCGTCGTCGCGCGAGCTGGAGAGGTCATGTTGGCTGATCAACCTGTACAGGACGATTTTGCGGCCCGACGGGACGACATGGTCGACCGCCAGCTCGCAGCGCGGGGAGTGCGGTCCGAAAAGGTGCTGGACGCGATGCGGACGGTCCCCCGCGAAGCTTTCGTGCCGGCGAACGTGCGTGAATTCGCCTACCAGAATTCACCGTTGCCGATTGGTTCGGGCCAGACAATTTCACAGCCTTATATCGTCGCTTTCATGCTCGAGGCGCTGGGGCTCCGCGGGGGCGAAACGATTCTGGAGGTGGGTGCCGGGTCGGGTTACGCCGCCGCCGTGCTGGGACAGATTGCGAAACGCGTGTTTGCCATCGAGCGCATCGGGGAACTGGCGCGAGAAGCCGCTGCGACGATTTCCAGGCTGGGCTACGACAACGTTGAAATCCGCCATGGCGACGGGACGCGCGGCTTGCCGGAACACGCACCGTTCGACGCGATCGTAGTCGCTGCCGGCGGCCGGTACGTTCCCGAGGCCTTGCGCCAGCAACTCCGCATCGGCGGCCACCTGGTGATCCCGGTCGGCCATGACGACACCTTCCAGGAACTCCTGCGGATTACGCGCA
>DATABW010000478.1:0-4757 GCA_036259375.1 Woeseiaceae bacterium | reverse complement strand
TTCACCTTCGGCCTGAAGGGCGGTTACGACGCCGGCGTGAAGCTCGTCTCCAACGTGAAGCTGTTTTCGCATCTGGCGAATATCGGCGACACCCGCTCGCTGATCATCCATCCCGCATCGACCACCCATCGCCAGCTTTCGGATGCCCAAAAGGTGCAGGCCGGCGCGGGCCCGGATGTGGTGCGTATCTCGGTCGGCATCGAGGACACCGCGGACATCATCGCCGACCTCGATCAGGGCCTGGAGGCGGCATAGCCGCCGTTTCAAGTCGGCGATAAAGCGGGATGGGCGGCCGAAGCGACGCGCCGTTGCGGGGCCAGCCGTTGAGCATGCAGGACGGCGAGCGTGAGCACCCCAACCGCCAGCGCTTGATGGGCGAGCGCCAGCACCAGCGGAGCTTGCATGAGCAGCGTCGCGATGCCGACGAACGCCTGCACGGTGATGGCAAGCGCCAGCAGACCCGCCGTTGTGATGGCACTATCTTCCTGCCGGCCGCGCGCGAGATGCACCGCATGCAAACAGCTCAGCGCCCACAGTAGATAGGCCATCATGCGGTGGGAAAACTGCACCGTCAGCGCATTCTCGAACAGGTTGCGCCAAGCGGGAGAGAGAAACCACAGTCGTTCCGCTGCGGGAACCAGCGCACCGTCGATCTCTGGCCAGGTATTGTAGACGAGCCCCGCGTCGAGGCCAGCTACCAACGCACCGATATAGATTTGAAGCAACACCAGCGCGAGGAGCGCGAGCGCGCTCGCACGCATGCGTCGGGATGCTACCGCGGCAGCCCGCGGCCTCATTTCCTGCCCCATCCAGATGAGCGCAGCATAGATCACGCATGCAAGCGTCAGATGAAAGGCGAGACGATATTGCGAGACGCTGACGCGTCCGGCCAGGCCGGAGGCAACCATCCACCAGCCGACCGCGCCCTGCAGCGCGCCAAGCGCGAATATGCCCCACAGCCGCGCGCGCCAATGCGGCTCGATCCAGCCCCACCACAGGAACCAAAGGAACGGCAGTAGGAAAGCAACGCCGATGAAACGCCCGAGCAAGCGGTGCGTCCACTCCCACCAATAGATCGTCTTGAACTCGCCGAGACTCATCCCCCGGTTTATCTGCTGGTATTGCGGGATGGTCCTGTATTTTTCGAATTCCGTGCGCCACTCGTTTTCTGATAACGGCGGCAGCACGCCGGTGACCGGCCGCCATTCCACGATCGAGAGACCCGAGCCGGTGAGGCGCGTTGCGCCGCCGACCAGCACCACTGCAAACACCAGCGCCGCAACCGCTAGAAGCCAAGCGCGAACGATGCGGCGACGCTTCTCCATCGGCACAGGCATAGAGCAGGAATCTTTCGAGCCGGGTTGCGGGAGCGGCGGGCACCATATAGTCCCCGAGGGCGGGGCGGCAACGACGGATGCGCTGTCAGAGCCTGTATATCGCCGGTCGTGCGGGTGGCTTCTTGGTCGCGATCTCTCAGATCGTCATGGCCGGGCTTGTCCCGGCCATCCACGTCTTTCGTAACTCCGAGAAAGCGAGACGTGGATGCCTGGCACAAGGCTTGTGCTCGGGCCGGCCGAAGGCCGGACCCATTTGCCGGGGCATGACGGATCACTTTCTGCCGGGTCTGTGATCAACAGGTGCCAATCATGCCCATCCGCGTCCGCAAATTCATCGGCACGCTATTGCTGCTCGCCCTGATTTGCGTGTGGGCGCTGTTCGCCATGATCGCAGCGCAGATGATCTTGCCGCAAGTGAGCGGCTGGGGAGCGGCAATCTACTATGTCGTGGCCGGGCTCGGCTGGGTGCTCCCGGCCATGCCGCTTGTGCGCTGGATGCAGCGTCCCGATGCTGAACGCGAATGATTAGGCTGCGTCAACGCGCTTGAAACCGTTCCACAGGGCGGTGGCGGCGCCAGACGTGAGCACTCTGACGTAGCGCAGCCGCTGGAATTCGCCGTTGAGCGAAATCCGCGGCAAGGCTGTGAGGTGATCGCGATGCTCGGGAAACAGGACACCAGGCCGGGTCGTCACGGCCGTCTTGAACCCGAGTTCGCGCGCAAAGGCGAATTCGCGCGGACCGGCCGAGGTTGGGTCTCCTACTGGATAAGACAAATGTGCCGGTCGTATGCCGAGCCTGGCTTGGATTGTTGCCGCGCTCTCCGCCATCTCGCGTCGCACCACGGCATCGCTCGCCTTCCGCAGCATAAGGTGGTTGACCGTATGCGCGCCGATGGTCACGAGCGGATCGGCGGCAAGCGTCGCAATCTCTTGCCAACTCATGCACAACTGCGCACAGCGAGCGGCCGGATCGATTCCACGGCCTTGGGCGAGCTTTTGCACAATGGCGCGCAGCTCCCCCTCGTTGGCAAGGCTGCGCAGCCACCAGTAGACGGCATCGAAGGCCGCCTGCTTCTCCGCCGGGCCGCCGCAGGCAAAGCGCCGGATTTCGCCCCCGATTTCCAGTTCGAGATCGCTGGTGGCGGCGATCACGTCTTCGAGGATCAGCCACCACAGATCGCCTCGTCCTTCCGGGAAGCTAGTCGGAACGTAAATGGCGAAAGGAACTTCGTATTTCTTGAGCAGAGGATAGGCCCAAAACAGGTTATCGCGGTAGCCGTCGTCGAACGTCAGGCACACGAAGCGTGAGCTGGAGTCGCGGGCTATGAGGCGGCGATGCATCTCGTCGAGCGAGACGAAGCTGAAATTCGCACGGCGCAACTCTTCAATGACGGCAGCCAGAAATTCCGGGCTCACTTCCAAGAGCCGGTTCGGCTGAAAGGTCGCGGCGCGCGAAGGCCGGACGTGGTGCAACGTCAAGATCGCCCCGATGCCGCCGAGCAGCCCCTCGAGCGCCAAGTGTGCGCCGGTGAAATACAGCGCCTCCAGTCCGGATCGGATCACTGCCCGCTTCACCCGCACTCCTATTCATTTGCCGGCGTAACCAGGATTCCAGAGTTGCGTTGACGAATCTTTACGAACTGTAAGCGTAGTGACTTCGACTCGGACGGCGCGAGCTTGCATGGCGCACACCAGCGAAATTCTTGTTTATCCACGCATTGTGGCGACCGAAGCCGCGGCGCCTGCGCCTTCGGCCACGAGTGCGGCCGCTATGCCGGACGTGGAACTTTTCGTTAGTCATGATCTCGGAGAGGTCGAGTCGGAGTGGCGGCGCTTTGAGCAGACCGCCGACTGCACGGTCTTCCAGAGTTTCGACTGGCTCGCCTGCTGGCATAGGCATATTGGCAAGAGCGCGGGAACCGTGCCGGCGATCGTGTTGGGTCGCCGCCGTGCCGGCGATCTCCTGTTCATCCTTCCGCTGGCGACCCGTCGATCCCAGTTCCTCACGCAGCTCACCTTCCTGGGGCGGGATCTGTGCGACTACAATGCGCCGCTGCTGGCGCCGGACTTCGATCGCGTCATCGGTCCACATTTTCCGTGTCTCTGGCTGGAAGTTCTGGCGATGCTGCAGCAAAACGCCCGGCAGCGGCATCACTTGGTGCTGCTGGACAAGATGCCGGAGCGCATCGGCGGACAACAAAATCCATTTCTGCGGCTCGATGTGAGTCTCAATCCGAGTGGAGCCTACCTCACCTCGCTCTCAGGCGACTGGGACAGCTTCTATGCCGCCAAGCGCTCCTCGACGACGCGGAGACGCGACCGCAGCAAACGCAAGCGGCTTGCGGAAAGCGGCGACGTTCGCATGGTGACGCCACGCGAACCGGAAGCAATCGCGGACACGCTGCGTACCTTGATCGCCCAGAAGCGGCGCGCATTCGCCCGCATGGGCGTTGCGGACATGTTCGCCCGGCCGGGGGTTCCGGAGTTCTTCTTGGATCTGGCTACCGGGCGCGAGTCGCGGGAGATGACGCATGTCAGCCGGCTGGAGGTCGGCGCGACTTCCGCCGCTACCAATTTCGGGGTCGTCTTCCGCGGCGGCTATTATCACGTGCTGGCGAGTTACGATGAAGGTCCGCTTTCGCGCTTTGGTCCCGGCGCGGCGCACCTGCACGACCTCATGCGCTACGCGCTTGAAAGCGGCTGCACGCTTTTCGATTTCACCATCGGTGATGAGCCCTACAAGCGCGACTGGTGCGATGTCGAACTGAAGCTTTACGACCATGTGGCGGCGGCTACCTCGCGCGGCTGGATTGCGGCCAAGGCACTGAGCGCCGCATGGCGGGCAAAGCGAGCGATCAAGCAGTCAAGGTTGTGGCCGGCAGCAATGCGTGCGCGCGCGGCCGTAAGCGCCATCAGGCGGTCTGTCTTTCGGCGTCCCCGTTAGTCGGCCTACAGACTTAAAAGAGGACGGCAGAGCATCCGCCGTCCTCTCCGTTTGCGGTTGATACCGCGGCCTCGTGCGTTTTTGGCATTCTTGTGCACGCGCCAATATTCGGTTCTGCAACGCAGCCTCGAAGTGCTGGTTCCCGCTTTCGGCAACATTCAGCTGGTCTTTCGCAGCGCTGTCCTACCTGCGTATTTCGCCTGAACCCCGAGCTCTTCCTCGATGCGCAGCAGCTGATTGTACTTTGCGGTGCGGTCAGAACGCGCCAACGATCCGGTCTTGATCTGCCCGCAGTTAGTGGCGACCGCCAGGTCCGCGATGGATGAATCCTCGGTCTCGCCGGAACGGTGCGACATCACGGCGGTGTAGGCTGCCTTGTGCGCCATCTCTACCGCCGCCAGCGTCTCAGTAAGCGAGCCGATCTGGTTCACCTTCACCAGAATCGAGTTGCCAAGACCGGCTTCAATGCCGTCGGC
>DATABW010000477.1:0-2050 GCA_036259375.1 Woeseiaceae bacterium | reverse complement strand
CCCCCGGTGCAGGCTCCACCACCGGCGCGTCGCCGGCGTCAGTCAGGGTGACGGCCAGGGCGCCGTGCCGTTCGAATAACGCTTCAACCTGCGGTGCCGGCAGGTTTTCGAGCTGCATCACGAATTGTCGCCACGCCACGGCAGGGCCCGTCCGAACAGCACTAAAGCCCAAGCCGCTTTTCCAGGTAATGGATGTCGGTGCCGCCCGCCTGGAACGCTGAATGCTGGAAGATCTCCTGGTGCAGCGGAACGTTGGTCTTGATGCCTTCGATGACGATCTCGGTCAGGGCGTTCCTCATGCGTGCAATTGCGGTCGCGCGGTCCTGCCCGTGCGTGATCAGTTTGCCGATCATGGAGTCGTAGAACGGCGGCACGCGATAACCGCTGTATAGATGGCTGTCGACGCGAACGCCCGGGCCGCCTGGCTGGTGCCACAGCTGGATCATGCCGGGTGACGGCATGAACGTCTTCGGATCCTCCGCGTTGAGGCGGCATTCGATCGCGTGGCCCAGTATCCGGATGTCGTCCTGTTTCCAGGCGAGCTTCTCGCCGGCTGCGATGCGCAGCTGCTCCCGCACGATGTCGACGCCGGTGATCATCTCGGTGACCGGGTGCTCGACCTGCAGGCGCGTGTTCATTTCGATGAAATAGAACTCGCCATCCTGGTACAGGAACTCGAACGTGCCGGCGTTGCGATAGCCCATGTCCAGGCAGGCCTGCGCGCAGCGATCACCGATCCTGGCTCGCTGTTCCTCGGTTATGCCCGGCGCCGGCGCTTCCTCGATCACCTTCTGGTGCCGCCGCTGCATCGAGCAATCGCGTTCGCCGAGGTGGACGGCGTTGCCGTGCGCGTCGGCCAGTACCTGGAATTCGATGTGGCGCGGCTTCTCCAGGAACTTCTCCATGTAGACGGTTTCGTTGCCGAAAGCCGCTCGCGCCTCGGCTTGTGTCACCCCAATGGCGCCGACCAGCGATGCTTCGGAGTGCACGACGCGCATGCCGCGTCCACCGCCGCCGCCGGCCGCCTTGATAATGATCGGGTAACCAATGTCGCGGGCGAGCCTCAGGTTTTCTTCGGCATTGCTCGTCAGTGGACCGTCGGACCCGGGCACGCAGGGCACGCCCGCGGCTTTCATGGCTCGAATCGCCGCGACCTTGTCACCCATCTGCCGGATCGCGGCCGCGGGAGGCCCTATGAATATGAAGCCGGAGGATTCGACGCGCTCCACGAAGTCGGCATTCTCGGACAGGAAACCGTAGCCGGGGTGAATGGCCACTGCGTCGGTCACCTCGGCGGCGCTGATGATGGCCGGCATGTTGAGGTAACTTTCCATCGACGCGGGCGGGCCGATGCAAACGGTTTCATCCGCGAGCAGAACGTGTTTCAGGTTGTTGTCCGCCGTCGAGTGCACGGCTACGGTCTTGATTCCCACTTCGCGGCAGGCGCGCAGGATCCTGAGCGCGATCTCGCCGCGATTTGCAATGACGACCTTTTCGAGCATTGTGCCGGCGGCTCAGGCGGGAACGCGTTGGTCGATGACGAACAACACCTGCCCGTACTCCACCGGATCGCCGTTCTGTACGCGGATGGACTTGATGGTGCCGGAGACCTCCGCTTCAATCTGGTTCATCATCTTCATGGCCTCGACGATGCAAAGCACGTCGCCCTGTTGCACTCGGTCGCCCACCTGCACGAATGGCGGCGAGCCGGGCGACGACGCGGAGTAGAAGGTGCCTACCATCGGCGCGATCACGACGAAGCCTTCCTCCTCCGGCTCCTGTGCGGCGGCGGTTTCGCCCGATGGGGCGCCCGATGGCGCCGCGGGCGGCGCCTGTATAGGCGGGGCGGGCGGCGGCGCGTAGGCGTAAGCCGGTGGTGCCGCGGCGGCGGGCCCATGCCGGCTGATTCTCACCGACTCCTCGCCTTCGGTGATTTCGATTTCAGCGATGCCGGACTCCTCCAGCAGCTCGATGAGTTTTTTGACTTTACGGATGTCCATCAACTTTCCTCGGCTGCTGCCAGCTGCCTCGCTGCAGCCTGCACGTGCAC
>DATABW010000476.1:0-9890 GCA_036259375.1 Woeseiaceae bacterium | reverse complement strand
GTAACCGGCCGTCTCCCGCCGGTTCCGCCGATAGCGCCGCGGATCAGGACTGGCGCTTGCGGGGAGCGGCCTTGCCTTCTGTGGCTGCGTCCCGGGAACCCTCGCCCGCTGCGGAGCTCTCCTGTTCTTCTCCACGTCTCTGCACGCGAATCTGGTTCTCGACGTCCCGGACTCCGCGACAGGCATCCGCGATGTCCTCGGCGCGGTGCTTCATGTAGCGCTCGGGCACTGTACCGCTCAGCGTCACCACCCTGTCGCGCACCTCGATGTCGATATCGCGCGCATCGATCTCGCCGTCGTCCGCCAGCTCGTCGCAGACGTCTTCCCGGATCCGATCGTCGGAGCGCGCGTAGTTGCGGGGACCAACGCCCTTGAAGCCTTCGCCCGGAGCCGGATAGCGCATGCCGCTCGCGCCGCCGGTACGGCCCATCTGCGGCACGGCCCAGCCCGGGTCCTCGTAGCCGAATTCCGACACCCGCCCCGAAAAGCCCGTGTAGGGCCGGCTGCGATGGTAATGCGCTTCCTGGCGGTACTGGTCTTCCGGGATGTTCCGGCCGGTCTCGGGGCTCCGGTAGGGGCCCGACTGGCGTTCCGACCAGGAATCGCGATAGCGCTGCGGTGCCTGCCCGGAAAAGTCGGAGCGATACGTCTCCGGCCACTCGTTGCCGTACCCGGCGTCATCGCGGTGCCCGGACATCCGGTAGCGGCCGCGCTCGTCCTGTCCGAATTCCCGTTGCTCGTGATCGTCCGTTTCATGGCCGCGGTATCGCTCGTCCCCCCGGTCCATGCGCTCGAAGCGTCGCTCGTCTTCGTCGCCGCGCACGCTTCTACGCGCGTATTCCGACGAATAGCGTCCCTGCGGTTCGCGCCGCCAGTCCCGTTCCGGGTCGCGGCGGCCGTGGTGTTGTCGTGCCATGGTCATCTCCTGCTCTGCCAACTTGGAGCGCCCCGGCGAATCCGAAGCTCATGACAATGCAGCAACTTTTGTGCCACGCGGCCGGTAACACCTGATGAGGGGGTGTCAGCCACTCCGGGCCCATGTAAATTGTGCAGCGCAGCGTGTAAGTTCGAATGTATGAGGATCTTCGATGCTACTGCACCGTCTGCTGCTGTCATCTGCATCGTGGTTCTTGCCGGAAGGTCGGCAGAGGCCGCTGTCGAGGTGTGCGAGCATCCGCAGACACGCTCGTTCGCTGCCGCCGCTTTCGTCTACCATGATGAATCGTCGATCCGCGAGCGCGATGGCGCGACCAACCAGGAGAACCAGAACCTGGACGTGCTGGTCGCCTCCCCGTCGAATGCGTTCTCGCTCGGCTTCGGCCATCGCTATACGATCCTGGACTTCTCCGGGATCGAGCCCCAGACGAACGCGCATCTGCACACGTCCTGGGTGCCGCTGCACTGGCGCGTGCGAGACCTGCGCGTCAGCACAGCCGTCGCGCTGTCCGCGTCCTCGAATGTCATGGGCCATCCCCAGGAATACGAAAGCGAGACCCTGCAACTGCTTTTTGGCGTCGTCGCCAGAAAGGAAATCAGCGACGAGCTGGCGATCGACTACGGCCTGTGCGGGGATCACCGTTTCGGCGAGTACCGCATCTACCCCGTCGGCGGCTTTGACTGGCGGCCGCATCCCGACTGGACGCTGGAGCTGGGTTTTCCGAAGACCCGCATCGCCTACGCCGTGACGGGCGAGCTGACGTCATCCCTGCAGGTCGCGCCGGACGGCAACGAATGGCACGTGAAGAACCGGGATTTTTCCGCGGAATCGGATTTTATCTACGAGGCGATTGCCCTGGAATGGATCATGGCCTGGGAGCCGAGGCCCGAGCTCACGCTGGCCGTAAGTCTCGGACGGCAGCTCAGGAACCGCTATGAGATGACACTGGCGGGCGGAGAGCGCGTATCCGTAACGGGAGAGCCGGCAGATCGGGTCGGGTTCGGCGTGCGGTGGCGGTTTTGACGCCGAAGTGGCCCGTGAGACGGGCTCCTGCAGCCTGCCCTCACGAGCCGCAGTAGTGGTGCTACGCGCGTTCCCAGCGCTTCAGATTCAAAAATTCGCGGCGCGTTCTGGGGCCGTACGTCAGGAAGGTGGGATCCCGGTCGCCTGAGTAGTTCTCCCGCCGCGCGGCGATCGCGTCGCTGCCGGCCCGCAAGCGAACTTCCGCGAGATCGATACGATACGGTTTCGTGGCGTTGAGCCCGAAAATTTTCGCGCGAAGTTCCGGCGTGATGGCGGGATAGCCGAAGCGCTCCTGGAACTCTCTTGATATCTGGAACGTGCGGAACGCCTGGATCTGGTCCTGCGGCGAGCCGTACCAGATCGAGTCGGTCCCCCACAGCACGTTATCCTCTCCGCAGTAGGTAAGTAACTTGCCCATCGCATGCGCGGCGCTGTCCGGGTCGCGCATCAGGTAACGCCAGGTGCTGCCCAGTTCGGCATAGACGTTGCTGTTCGGCGCCACACCGTTATCGACTAGCGATTTGACGAGCGTGTCGATTCCGTCGCCGGAACCCTCGCCCGTGTACGCGCGCTCGGCCTTGCCCGGCACGAATCCGGAGTGATAAACGAGGAAGTCCACGTCAGGATAGCGTTTCGCCACGACACCGATGTCGTGGCACTGGCTGTGCTCGTAGGACTCCGGCCCGAATGGCAGCCCCTTGTGCACACAAACGATCCGGACGCCAAGGTCGCGCGCTTTCTCTATGAAAGGGATACCGGTGTCCTCGTCGGAGAGAAAGAAGCCTTTGCCGTTCGGGCCGAATTGCGTGTACGTTTTCCAGCCGCAGACGTTCCAGCGCTCCTTGAGCTCGTCCATGGCCGCCATATCGCCGTCCTGGTTCGGGTTGACCCTGCCGTGCAGCATCAGGCGGTGGTTGCCTTCGAGATTCGCCACTATCTCCCGCGTCGCGCTGGCTTCCTCGATCGTCAGCGGCTCCGCCTCCCGGCTGGATGGCACGAAGGACAGCACCATCATGTCCGTGTCGCTGTCGAGAAACACGTCCTTTACGAATTCCTCGGGCCCGAGGCAGTCGAGATGGCTGTTGCGGCCGGGTTGCTCCGCCAGCGGGCAACTCGTTTTTTCCGCAAATCGAAAGCGCTCGCCGCGCGATGGATCCTCCCTGATCCACCTGCCGTTCGGATCCACGAAGTGACCCTGCACGTCGAAAATGAACTCGTTGCCTTCGAGCGCCTCCGCGGCGGCGTCCCTGTCGAGCGCTGCTTCGGGATCGAGCGCAAAGAGGCCGCCTGTCTTTCCGGCGGCCGCGTTCACCTCGTTGAAAGCGAGGAGCGTGCTGGCAGCACCGCAGGTCGAAACGAGAAAGCGGCGCCGGCTCAATCCCCTTCGGCGTGCATGCCGGCCGGCGTTCTCCTGCGCCGCCCGGTTTGCGAGCACGTTGCGCCGCGAAAGCGGGATGGGAGCGAACTCACCGTTCGAGGTGCTGTCGAGCTTGATCGGCAGGCGGGTGCCCTCGGGATCGTTACGTTTCAGCATCGTCGGACCTCGCCGCGGCAGTCGGTCAGTCCTTGACTATAAAGGTCACCTTCATCGTGACGCGGTACTCCTCGATGGAGCCGCCGGAAACCTTCACCTTCTGCTCGTGCACCCACGCCTCCTGCACGCCCTCGACCGTTCTGGAAAACCGTTGCAGGCCGCTGGCGATGGCGTCTTCGAAGCTCTTGGTGGAAGAGCTCGATATTTCGGATACCTTGGCAACACTCATGATCATCTCCTGCGGCGTCGACCGGCCGCTGTGGACGCACCCTCCCCAGCTCCCCCAAGCATAGCAGCCGCCCGGGGTTTTCTGGCAGGAGCCGGATCAATGCTGTATTTTCTGCCCCTCTTTCCCGCTGACCTCGAGAAAAAACAATGAACAGGCGGACACTGTACTTGGCCGCGCCATTGGCGTGGCTGCCTGCCATCGCGGCATCGGCAACGACGGCGTTTACGGGCGCGACTATCCTGCCCATCTCCGATCGGCCGATCGAGAATGGCGTGCTCGTGATCGAGGACGAGCGCGTTGTCGCGGTGGGCGCGGCCGACGACGTTGACATCCCGAACGGTGCGGAGCGCGTAAATCTCGACGGCGCCGTCATCATGCCGGGTCTCGTCGACACGCATAGCCATATCGGCGGCGTTGCGGGAGGCGACGAATCAGGACCGATTCAGCCCGCGGCACGGGTGCTCGATTCGATAGACGTTCGCGACTCCGGCTTCGACCGCGCGCGAGCCGGCGGCATCACGAGTGCCAACCTGATGCCGGGCTCCGGGCTTCTCATGAGCGGGCAGACGCTGTACGTGAAACTGCGCGACGGCGACACGATCGGTGAACTCGCCTACAGGAACGAGAACGGCACCTACGCCGGCGGCATGAAAATGGCGAACGGCACGAACCCGATCGGCGAGGCGCCCTTTCCGGGCACGCGGGCGAAATCGGCCGCGCTCGTGCGTCAGCGATTCGTCGACGCGATCGAATACGCAAGGAAGATCGAACAGGCAGGCGGGAACGACGACGAAATGCCGGAGCGAAACCTGGCAAACGAGGCACTGCTACAGGTGCTCGACGGCGAACGCGTGGTGCACTTCCACACGCACCGGCATGACGACATCCTGACGGCGCTGCGCCTGCGCGACGAGTTCGGATTCCGGATCGTTCTGCAGCACGTGAGCGAAGCCCATCGCGTCGCCGGGGAAATCGCGGCGGCCGGCGCACCGGTCTCGCTCATCCTCGTCGACAGCCCTGGCGGCAAGCTCGAAGCGAGAAATCTCAACTTCAAGAGTCCCGCCATCCTGGAGCGTGCGGGCGTCGACATCGCCTTCCACACTGACGACTACATCACCGATTCACGACTGCTCCTGCGCATGGGCGCCTTCGGCGTACGCAGTGGAATGTCCCGCGAAGGGGCCCTGGAAGCGCTGACGCTCGCAGGGGCGCGTATGCTTGGCCTCGCCGACCGGGTCGGCTCCCTGGAACGCGGCAAGGACGCGGACTTCGTCATCCTCTCCGGCGATCCGTTCAGCGTTTACACCCGCGTGCTGGAGACCTGGGTGGAAGGACGCAAGGTGTTCGACCTGGACGACCCGGAGGACCGCGAGGTCGCAGAGGGCGCCTTCGGTGCCATGCAGCCTTCATCCGCAAACGGACTTCACGATTACGGGGAGAGCCACCGATGAAAAGCCAGCTGCCCGTTGTCTGCGCATCCCTGCTCTTCGCCGCAGGCATTGCACCGGCCCAGGACATCGCGGTGCGCGGTGACATGGTTTACCCGGTCACCGCACCGCCTATCGAGGACGGCGTGATCGTGATCGAAAACGGGAAGATCGCGAATATCGGGCCGGCCGGCGACGTGCGCGTCCCGGACGGGATCGAAGTGCTGGAGGCCGCGGTGGTTACGCCGGGGCTGATCGATGCCCATTCGGTCGTCGGCCTCGCCGGCTGGCTGAACCAGGATATGGCGCAGGACCAGATCGAGCACACGGCCGCGATCCAGCCCGAACTGCGGGCCATCGACGCCTACAATCCGCGTGAGCCGCTGATCGCCTGGGTACGCAGCTTCGGCGTCACCACCGTACACACGGGGCATGCCCCCGGGGAAATCGTTTCCGGCCAGACCCTGGTCGCAAAAACAACCGGCGATACTGTCGCGGAATCCGTCATCGTGCCGTTCGCGATGGTGGCCGCCACGCTCGGCGAGGGCGCAGTCATCGACGATGCGAACGGACGGAAGTCGCCCGGCAACCGCAGCAAGGCGGTGGCGATGCTGCGATCCGAGCTGGTCGCGGCGCAGGACTACCTCACCGGGCGTGCGAAATCGAACGGCGACGAGGACGAGAATGGCGAAGGGAATGGAAGCGGACGCGACTTGCGCCTCGAGGCGCTCGGCCGCGTGCTGAAGCGCGAGGTGCCGCTGCTCGTCACGGCGCACCGCCACAACGATATCGTCACCGCGCTCCGCATCGCCGACGAATTCGACGTCGACCTGGTGCTGGACGGCGCCGCCGAGGCCTACCTGGTGCTTGACGAAATAGAGGCCGCCGGGGTGCCGGTGATCGTCCACCCGAGCATGACCCGCGCCTACGGCGAGAAGGAGAACATCTCCTTCACCACTCCTTCGAAGCTCCGCGATGCGGGCATTCCGTTCGCGTTCCAGAGCGGCTTCGAAGGCTACGTGCCCAAGACGCGGGTAGTGTTATTCGAATCCGCCATAACGCTGCAACACGGCTTGTCCCTGGAACAGGCACTGGCGCACCTGACGATCGAAGCAGCCAGGATATTGGGCATCGACGAGCGCGTCGGCAGCCTGGAACCCGGGAAGGACGGCGATCTCGCGCTCTATGACGGCAATCCGTTCGAGTACACCACCCACGCCGTCGGCACGATAATCGAAGGCGAACGCGTCAGCGACGTAAGACGATAGGAAAGGCCGGGGGAACCGGCATCCGGCGGGAGAGTCTACACGCCCATAACAACGCGCAGGGGGCTCCGGTGAAGCTGAGGATCAACGGTAAGTCGATAGGCTACGACGGTGATCCGGAGCAGCCGCTCCTTTGGGTCCTCCGCGACGAAGTCGGGCTCACCGGCAGCAAGTTCGGCTGCGGCTTAGGTGTATGCGGCGCCTGCACCGTCCACGTCGACGGCAAAGCCCAGCGTTCCTGCGTCACACCCGTTCGCTCGGTCGAGGATCGCGAGATCACCACGATCGAGGGGCTCTCAAAGGACGCGTCCCACGCCGTGCAGCGCGCCTGGATCGAGGAAGACGTGCCGCAATGCGGCTACTGCCAGGCGGGGCAGATCATGGCTGTGGCGAGCCTGCTGCGCGACAACCCGAATCCCAGCGATGACGACATCGACCGGCTGCATACGAACATCTGCCGCTGCGGCACCTACTTTCGCATGCGCAAGGCCATCCACCGGGCAGCACGCTACATGAGAGAGGAGAGCTGACGTGGACGGAGGCAGCGTTTCACGAAGGGAATTTCTCCAGGTATCGATGACGGCGGCCGGCGGTTTGATCGTCGGGTTGCACCTGCCGCGCTCGCTCATTGCCGCGGAGGCCGCCGACCTGAACGCCTTTGTACGCATCGAGCCGGACGGTGCGACGATCATAGGCATTTCCCAGCCGGACATGGGCCAGGGGATGTACTCGACCTTGAGCATGCTCATCGCCGAGGAACTGGATGCCGACTGGTCACGTGTGAGTGCGCGGCAGTTGCCGCTCATGCTGGCGCGCGACGCCGACGGGAACATCGCCTGGGCGCACGTGCCGCAGGGAGCCGGCGGCAGCACCAGCGTCGTCGACCTGTACCGGCCCCTGCGTGAATTCGGCGCACGGGCGCGGCACCTGCTCCTGCGGGCCGCCGCGGCCGAGTGGCAGGTGCCGCTCACGGAACTCGCCACCGAACCCGGAGCCGTGGTGCATGCCTCCGGCAAGCGGCGCGCAAGCTACGCCGAACTGGCCACCGCCGCCGCGCTGCTGGAGCCTGACGACGAGCTGCCGCCGCTCAAGTCGCCGCAGGACTTCCGGCTGATCGGCAAGGAGTTCACCGCGAAAGGCGTTACCGACATCGTGACCGGCAAGGCACGCTTCGGCATCGACGTGCAGGAGCCCGGGATGCGCCACGCGGTGATCGCGCGCTGCCCGTTTTTCGACGGCCGCGTCAAGAGCTTCGACGACCGTGAGACCCGCAAGATCGACGGCGTCTTCGACGTCGTCCCGTTACCGGGGCCGGAGCCCGGCGCGCCGTATTCGACACTGGCGCCGGGCGTCGCCGTGATCGCCGACTCGACCTGGGCGGCGATCAAGGGCCGCGACGCGCTGAAGATAGAGTGGAACGAAGGCCCGCACCGGGATGAGACCACGGCCGCCTTCGATGCGGCCTGCGAGGCGGCGCTCGACCGCGGCGAAGGTGAAATCGTACGTGACGACGGCGACTTCAATAGCGCAATCGCCGCCGCGCTACCCGTCACTCGGCGCTACCGCCTGCCCTACGCGCACCACGCGACGCTGGAACCGCAGAACTGCTACGCAGATTTCCAGGGCGATCGCTGCACCGTTATCGGGCCGTTGCAGATGCCCTCCAGCGGCTCGCGCCTGATCGCGGAGCTCACCGGCCTCGATCGCCTGGCGATAGACATCCGGATGACCCGGATCGGCGGCGGGTTCGGGCGCCGGCTCTCGAGCGACTACGCGGCCGAAGCCGTGCTCGTGTCGAAAGCCGCGGGCGTTCCCGTCAAGGTGACGTGGACACGGGAAGACGACATGGCGCACGACATGCTGCGCCCCGGCGGCTGGCACGAGCTCACGGCAGCGCTGGGCGCGGATGGCCGGCCGACTGCGTGGCGGCATCGCGTCGCCAGCCCGTCGAAATACTACCGGCGTGAGAACGCGACGATGTGGGAGTCGGAGATCTACGTGGACGACTTGCCGGCGGGCCTTGTCGAGAATCTCCGTTACGAATACTTTGATATGGCGTCCGGCGCCTGGCGTGGCTCCTGGCGCGCGCCGGCGCATACGGCAAACGCATTCGCCGTACAGAGCTTCCTGGATGAGCTGGCGTTCGAAGCCGGAGAAGACCCGCTGCAATACCAGCTGAAACTGCTGGGCGCACCGCGTGAACTGCCCTATTCCGGTCACGGCGGACCGACCTGGAACCCGGGCCGCCTCGCGAAAGTGCTGCAGGTAGCCGCGGAGGGCGCGGGCTGGGGCCGCAAGCTGCCGGAAGGCGAAGGTCTCGGCCTGGCGGGACACTTCACGTTCGGCGGCTACGCGGCCTGGGTTGCGCACGTGCGGGTCAGCGGTGCCGGCGAACTGTCGGTGCTGAAGCTGACCGGCGCCGTCGACTGCGGACTTGCCGTCAATCCGAACGGCGTGCGGGCGCAGATGGAGGGCGGCGCCTGCGACGCGCTCTCGACCGCGCTGGCCGAGGAGCTCACCATCGACGGAGGACGGCACCGCGAAACCAACTTCCACCAGTACCGCCTGATGCGCATCAACCAGGCGCCGCGAGACATCGAAGTGCACATCGTCCAGGGGCACGCGGAGCCGGCCGGCCTCGGCGAACCTCCGGTTCCGCCGCTCGCCCCGGCACTGACCAATGCGATCTTCGCCGCGACCGGCAAGCGCATACGCCGCCTGCCTTTAGCTGACCAGTTGAAACGCGACGCCTGACGGTTGAGCGAAGGGTCAGCCCCTGGCCGCCCAGGCGCTGCACCAGCCGTCGGCATTCACCAGCTTGCCGGGAAAGATCGTGCACGGAGCCCATTGCATGTCGGGTGACGCCTGGTAATGCACGCAGTTCTTGCAGAATTCGTTGAGACTGTCTTCATCGGCGCGGCTCGGAAATTGCTCGAAGTTGACGTCGCTCGCGTCGTGCTTGTAGCCCAGCGCCTGGGCCATTGCGTCGCTCTCCTCGAGCTTCGGCATGTCAGCCGCATCCGGCGGCACTGACTGGGGCTGTTGCGGCTGGTCGCCGCCCTGCTCACGCGCCGGGTCCGGTCCGCCTACCTGATCCGGCCTTTGTCCCAGTTCGCTCGCCGGCTGGCCCGGCGGCACCGGATCGTCCGTGCCCTGGTCGCGGGGGTCGGTATCCGTCGTCGGGGGCGGTTCGGCTTCCTCGCGCCCGCATCCGGCCAGACCCAGAAAAGGCAGCGACAGGGCAACGCCGCCGATGGCCATCAGGAACTGCCGGCGGGACCCTGGTTGACGTGTTTGCCTCATTCTCATCTCCGCCTCCTGGTGTGAGCCTCGCCCCGTCGCCGTTGCAATATCCATACCGCAGGGTGAACGGCGCCTCGCACTGGCGCGCCGCAAGGCCGGCCGTGTAGCAATTCCATCTTCTTGTAAAACTTGCAGAGGCGGTCGTCTCAAAATGACCAGCCGCCTCTGCAAG
>DATABW010000475.1:0-5824 GCA_036259375.1 Woeseiaceae bacterium | reverse complement strand
GGAGCGTGACGGGCGCCGCGCCGTCGATGCGCTGCGCTTCGGCATCGAACTCGGGCTGACGCATATCGACACGGCTGAGATCTACGGCGACGGCGCCGTGGAACGGCTGGTGCGCCGCGCGATCAAGGGGCAGCGGGAGCGCGTGCATCTCACGTCGAAGGTGAACCCCGTACGCGCGTCATGCAGCGGCCTCGTGCGGGCCTGCGAGCGGTCCCTGCGCCGGCTCGGCACGGACTGGCTCGATCTCTACCTGCTCCACTGGCAGGCGCCGCACCCCGTTGAGGAAACGGTGGCCGGGTTCGAACTGCTGGTCCGGGCCGGGAAGATCCGGCAGTGGGGCGTCAGCAATTTCGACGAGGCTGCGCTCGCGGAGTTCGTCGATGCCGCGGGCCCCGGGCGTGTCTGCTGCAACCAGGTGATGCACCACCTGTCGGAGCGTTCCATCGAACACGCCCTGGTGCCGTACTGCAGGGAACAAGGCATCGCGATAATCGGCTACAGCCCGTTCGCGGCCGGCGCGTTTCCGGATCCGGCCACCGACGCCGGCCGGGCGCTCGACGAGGTGGCGTCGTCGCTCAAAGCGACTTGCCGGCAGGTAGCCCTTGCGTTCCTGCTCCTCAAGTCCTGCGGCTTCACTATCCCGAAAGCCTCGGCTCGTGAGCACGTCGCCGACAATGCCGCCGCTGCGGCGCTCGAGCTGCCGAATGAGGCGGTGCAGCTACTGGAGCACGCCTTTCCGAAGGGTCCTCGTCGCGCCGGCGTCCCGCTCTGGTAGGCCCCAGCAGGGGTACAGCCTCCGCTCCTGTTTTGGCCGGTATACTCGGCCGTCCATGAACGAGAGAGAATATCGAGTCATCGGCATGTCCCGCAGCGGAAGCCATGCCGTCATCAACTGGATGCTTGCGCAAGCTCGCGGCCGCACCTGCTTCGCCAACTGTGCAGAGCCGCGGTGGAACCCCTTCCAGAGCGCGCGGCCGCTCGACGACGGCCGCCGCCTCCTCGTCAACTACGACGGTTTCGACCTGGACGCCGAACTGCGTGGCGAGTTTTCAAGGAAGGACCACCTGGTCTTCAGCCATGAAGACTGTTTCCTCGGAATGGTGGCTACCGGCACGTTCGAAGAGCAACACGATGCCATGGTCGGGCCGTCGCGTGAGCGCACGGACGTGCTGATACTGCGGGATCCCTACAACCTGTTCGCCAGCCGGATCCGGTCGGGGTTCGGCGAGGTGACGCACACGGTCGCGATGCGAATCTGGAAACAGCACGCGCGCGAGTTCCTCGGCTTACGCCGCTATCTCAGGCAGCGGCGGGTGCTCGTGAACTACAACCGCTGGCACGCTGAGCGGTCCTATCGCCGCGACCTGTCGCGCCAGCTCGGCCTCGAATTCCACGATGCGCGGCTGCACGAGATTCCGCCGGCCGGCAACGGCAGCTCGTTCGACGGCCTCCGCTTCCAGGGTCGTGCCGGCCGGATGCGCACGCACGAGCGATGGAAGCATTTCGCCGGTGATCCGTCCTTCGAAGCGCTTTTCGACGACGACGTGCACACCCTTTCGATGCAGATCTTCGGCGACGTCGGGTACCACTCCAAAGCTGACGCGGAAGCGGTGTAAGCCTTACAAGCGCGCGTAACACTTACATTTCCCGCTGTCCGTCCCGCAGGAGCCGCCTCGCGCCGGCCCGGCATGGAACTTGTATGCATCCGTGCTCCATTTGGCTTCGAACAGTTACCGCGAAGGAGGCTAGCTGTGGAAAGAATCGAAAAGTCCGTTGAGGTGAATTGCCCAATCGATGTCGTCTACAACCAGTGGACGCAGTTCGAGGAACTGCCGAAGTTCATGGCGGGCGTCAAGGAAGTCCGCCAGATCGACGATACGCACGTGCACTGGCGCGCGGAGGTCTGGGGCAAGGACAAGGAGTGGGACGCCGAGATTACTGAACAGGTTCCGGACCAGCGTATTGCCTGGCGCAGCGTTTCGGGCGACGCACCGAACGCCGGCGAGGTACGCTTCGAGCCGCTTTCCGAGGAAAGCACCTGCGTCTACCTGGCGATGGAATACGAACCCCAGGGCGCGGTCGAAAGCGTCGGCGACGCACTCGGCGCCATGGACCGCCGCGTGCAAAGCACGGTAGAGGACTTCAAGCAGTACATCGAGAGCCGCGGTCGGGAGACGGGCGGTTGGCGCGGCGAGGTGCACGGCGGTCAGAAAATGCCGCCGTCGGCATAACGCCTCACGTCAGCGGACGATTCAGCACCTCTGCCACGTTGCAAAAATCCGCGACCAGCGCGCGCATCATTTCGGTGCGCGACGCTGAGTCGCGCGCGCGTAAGACGGCGGACGGGTGACCGGTTGCCGTAACGTACGGCGCGAGGTCGGAATCGACGAAGCGGCCGTGCTCCTTGCTGACGCGAAAGGCGGGACCAAGGAGCGCTTTGGCCGCCGTCGCGCCAAGGCAGACGAGGACATCCGGCTGCAGCACCGCGAGCTCCGCATCGAACCAGGGGCGGCAGGCGTTCACCTCGGCGGCGTTGGGCTTCTTGTGCAGCCGCCTTTTGCCGCGCGGCTCCCACTTGAAGTGCTTGACGACGTTGGTGACGTAAGCATCGCGCCTCTCGATGCGCGCCTCGTCGAGCGCCTGGTTAAGGATACGTCCCGCGGGGCCGACGAACGGCCGGCCTGCGAGATCTTCGTCGTTGCCGGGCATCTCGCCCACGAGCATCAACCGCGCACGCTTGAGGCCCTCCCCGAACACCGTCTGCGTCGCATTCTGCCAAAGGTCGCAACCGCGGCAGCTGCGGGCGGCCGCCGGCAGCGACCGCATGTTCCTGCGCTCCGGCAGGAAATCGGCGGCGCTGGGCTCACCCCGGCTCACGCCGCTTCTCCGCTTCGATGAATACACGCTTGACCAGAGGGAAATCCGCGCGGATCTTCTTGTCGATGCGCGAGATGGTCGTCTCCAGTTCCAGAGCCGTTGTCTCGTCCGAGAACTTGACGGCCAGGTTCAGCAGGACGAAGTCGGGTCCCATGTGCATGGTGAGGATCTCGTTGACGTACTTCACCTCGCGGAAATCCAGCACCAGCTCGCGAATGCCTTCGATGACGCGCCGGCTGGCGGACTCCCCGATCAGCAAGCCTTTGGTCTCGTAAGCGAGCCATGCCGCGGTGGCGGCCAGCACCACGCCGATGAGGATGGACGCGATGCC
This sequence comes from Woeseiaceae bacterium, assembly GCA_036259375.1. Taxonomy (GTDB): domain Bacteria; phylum Pseudomonadota; class Gammaproteobacteria; order Steroidobacterales; family Woeseiaceae; genus IDS-8. Next base: position 2,616 of record DATABW010000475.1, on the reverse strand, counting down.
GTCGAAGTAGACGATACCCGTGAGCTGCGACAGTCCCACGCCTGCCAGTGCGATGATGAGCCCGAGCATGGCGGCGCTGTCCTCGAACAGCACCACGAACAGCGTGGGGTCCTTGCCGTTCCGCACCGCCTCGAAGTACCCCAGCTTCCCCCGGGTCTTGTTGAATTCGATGAATGCGAACGTCCAGGCAACGCCCTCGAAGACGATCGCCAGGCCGAGCACGATGTAATTGATGTACACGTCGGTCATCGGGTGCGGATCGAGAAGATGCCGTATGCCTTCATAGATGGAAATACCGGCGCCGACCGCGAAGATCAGGATGGCGACGATGAAGCTCCAGAAGTACACCTCCTTGCCGTGCCCGAAAGGGAACTGCCGGTCCGGCGGCTGCTTCGCCTGCTTCAGCCCGTACAGCAGCAATATCTGGTTGCCGGTGTCGACCACGGAATGTATGCCTTCCGACAGCATCGCCGAGCTGCCGGTAATCACCGCCGCCGCAAACTTTGTTATGGCTATGAGGCCGTTGCCGATGAGGGCGGCGAAGATGACTTTGCGGGAACCTGATGCCATGAGGTGAACTGAAGAACCGAACTGCCGGCCATCATAGCAGCCCCTGCGGCGCCTCGTGATCGCCTACGGTTCACCGCAGGACACGAACGGGCGCCCTTCCATTGCGACCACATCCTGCAGCGAGTGGCGATAGAACTTGACGGTGCGGCCGTTGCCGAACGTGATGTAAGCCGGCTGGCAGTACGGCCCCTGGTCCTGCTGCCCGGTGAATCGATTGCGGTGTTCGCGGGTAAACTCGTCGAACGAGTCGCCGATGACGACGCCCAGGTGCTCGAGCCCCATCGGCCAGTTCTCACGGTGCGGCGGCGGTATCAGTTCGATCAGCGATACCGGGTATCCGGCGTCGAGCTCGAGCGGCTCCTTCAGCAGCAGCTTGTCGATCGGCCTGCCGTTCCAGGTGTTCTCGACGTTGGCACGGCACCAGGGCTTCAACCGGCGCTGCACTTCGCCGTACTCGTCGAGAGTCGCCGTGCGGAACGCAAGGTGGCTGAGGCCGCAGCCGTCGATGTCGATCCCGGCATCGGCCGTGCATTGCCTCAGCTCCCGGAAAAAGGCCCTGTAATCACCGATTATGCTTCGTACCATTCTTCCCCTGCGCCGCGTCCGCCAAAATATCGCGATTATAATGCCGGCAATCCCCGGATCCTGGAGCCATCGCCATGAGTGCACCGCCACACGACCGGTTGCTGGACCTGACCGGAAAAGTCGCGCTGGTAACCGGCGCCAGCCAGGGCATCGGCGCCCGCATCGCCAGCCGCTTCGCGGAAGCCGGCGCACGTGTCGCGGTGCACTACCGCGGCAGCGGCGAGGCCGCGAAGGGCGTCGTGGGCGCGGTGGCGAAAGCCGGCGGCGAAGCGATAGCGCTGCGGGCGGAGCTCGCCGACGCCAGCGGCGCCGAGCGGCTCGTCCGGGAGGTGACCGCGGCATTCGGACGGCTCGACATCTGCGTCAACAACGCGGGCAGCTTTCCCAACCGGCCGTTCCTCGAGATCAGCGAGGCCGAATGGCGCGAGATGTACCGGAGCAACGTCGATACCTGCTTCTTCTGCACGCAGGCCGCCGCCCGGCGCATGAAAGCCGCGGAAGGCGGCGCCATCGTGAACATCGCCTCGATCGCCGCCCTCGTCCCCGGCCCCGACCACAGCCATTACAACAGCGCCAAGGCGGCCGTCGTCATGCTCACACGCTCTGCAGCGCAGGAGCTGGGCCGGTATAATATCCGCGTCAACGCGGTCTCGCCCGGGGTCATTGCCCGGCCGGGCATCGAGCAGCAATGGCCCGAAGGGGTGGCGCGCTGGCAGTCGAGCGCGCCGCTCGAGCGCCTGGGCGAGCCGGACGATGTCGCTGGAGCCTGCCTGTTCCTGGCCTCGAGCGCCGCGCGCTGGATCACCGGCCACAATCTCCTCGTCGACGGCGGCGTAATGTCCTCGCCCATCTACTAGGGCTCAACCCCCGACGGAGCAAGCAGCTTATGCGCCTTGGAATGATCGGACTCGGCCGCATGGGCGCGGCCATGGTGGAGCGGCTGCTCGCTGACGGCCACGAGTGCGTCGTTTACGACCGCAAGGAATCGGCGGTGGCCCGCCTGGCGGAAAAAGGCGCGACGGGCGCGGCATCGATCGACGACCTGATCGCGAGTCTCAAGCCGCCGCGGGCGATCTGGATGATGGTCCCGGTGGCGGCGGTCGCGGACGTGATCGCGTCCCTCAAACCGCACCTGGCCGGTGGCGATACGCTGATCGACGGCGGCAACTCCTGGTATCGCGACGACATCGATCGCTCGCGAGAGATGCTGGACGACGGCATCCATTACCTGGACGTCGGCGTCAGCGGCGGTGTCTTCGGCCTCGAGCACGGCTATTGCCAGATGATCGGCGGCGAACGCAGGATTGCCGCGGCACTCGCGCCGGTGTTTGCCTCCCTGGCGCCCCCCAGCCGCGACACGGACCGTACGTCGATATCGGAACCGGCGAACGGATTCCTGTACTGCGGCGCGAGCGGCGCGGGGCATTTCGTAAAAATGGTGCACAACGGGATCGAGTACGG
>DATABW010000474.1:0-4093 GCA_036259375.1 Woeseiaceae bacterium | reverse complement strand
GCTGCAGTCGCCTTTCTCGTGGATGTGAAATCCATGGGCGCCGGGCTCGAGCCCGGTTACCGTGCCCTCGATGCTCACTCCGTTGCCCGTGCTCGTGAGCTTGACCAGGCCGCCGGTGGTCTGGCCCTCGGTCGGCAGGATTTCGGCTTCGGCGTATTTCGTCGGCTCGCCGGAACCGCCGGGCGGCGCCTGGGTGGCGGGGCGCGAAGGCTCGGTGGCCGTCCCCGCGCCCGCGCCGGAATCCTGCGATTCCCGGTCGGGGGACGGCGCCTCGACTCCGCCCTGGTCCTCGGGCATCTCCTGCTCGGAGGGCTGGCAGGCACTCAGCGCAAGGCAGATGGCAGGCAAGGTAAGAAGCAGCGATTTCATGACAATCCCTTTGATGCGTGTGAAGTTTCCCCTTGATCTGCAACTATTATGCCAGCGAAAGCCGGCAGACATTGCGGCCATTCCCGGGGCAATGCCTCGTATCGGGTCCCGCGCTTCCAGCCACGCGGCCGGCCCTCTGCCAGATCGCGCAACAATTCCTGTAAAACTTTCAAAGTTGCGGCGCGCACGCGGCGCGCCGCTGATCGGCCGTGATCTAGTGCGTCGCGGAGGACCGATCCTGCTGCGGCTGCGCCTCCCCGGCCGCTTGCTGCCGCTCCACCTGGGGGGCGCCACGCTGCACCTCGATACGCCGCGTGGATTCCTGCCGCCTGCCCTGGTCGCGCGGCACCAGGACGGTGAGCACGCCGTCGCTGAAATGTGCCTCGATCTTCTCGCGGAGGGCGTCATCCGGCAGGCGGAAGGCCCGCCGGAAACTGCCGTAGATGCGCTCGGACTGCCGGTTCTCACCTTCTCCGCGCGTCTGCTTGCGCTCTTTCGAACCGGAGATCACCAGCAGGTCGTCGGCGCATTCGACATTGACGTCATCGGCGATCACACCGGGCAGCTCGACGCTGATCTCGTACTGCTGGTCCTGCTGGTCGACGTCGACGACCGGGTTGAACGTCCAGCCCTGACGGTTCTCCTCGCCGCCTTCTTCCAGCCCGCGGAACGCGTCGCTGAACAGGCGGTTCATCTGCTGGTGCAAACGGGCCATTGGCCACATGAAACCGAGGTCCTCGTCGAAACGACTGCCGAGGGGCATCAGGTGCGACGGGTCGTAACGGGTAATACGTGCCATCTCTGCATCCTCCATTGTGGCTTCGAAATGCACGCGGAGCTAAAGCAAGTTTCGCGCCACGGAGCGGGTGCCTCGGGCACCTCGGAGGTCAATCGGCTTCGCGCAGTACCTGCAGGAAGTCTTCGCCGTAGCGCTCCAGTTTCGCCTGACCGACGCCGCTGATTTCCAGCAATCCCGCGGCATCGCGGGGGCGGCGTTCCATCATCTGCATCAGTGTCGCGTCGTGGAAGATGACGTAGGGCGGCACGTTATGGCCGGCGGCGAGTTTCTGGCGGCAGGCGCGCAATGCCTCCCACAACTCCCGGTCTTCCTCGGCAACCGCGGTCATCGTGCTGCGGGTCTTTTTGGTGCGCGGCGCCGGGACAGTCTTCGCTTCCTCGCGCAAGCGGATCGTGACCTCGCCGCGCAATACCGCCCGACTGGACGCGGTCAGCACGAGCGCCCCGTAACGCTCCTGGTCGACATGCAGATGCCCCTGCACGACGAGTTGCCGGATCGCTGAGCGCCAGCCATGGGCGTCCAGCTCCGTGCCGATCCCGAAGACGGAGAGTGCGTCGTGGCGGTTCTGCCGGACTTTGTCGGTGCCTTTCCCCAGCAGGACGTCGACGACATGCGCCGCGCCGAACCGCTGTCCGCTGCGATAGACGGCCGAAAGCAGCTTCTGTGCGGCCTCCGTGCCGTCCCGGGTACGCGGCGGATCCAGGCAGACGTCGCAATTACCGCAGGCGTCGCGGCCGGGCTCCAGCCTGTCGCCGAAGTACTCGAGCAACGGCTGGCGGCGGCAAGACGCCGTTTCGCACCAGCCGAGCAGCGCATCGAGTTTCTGGCGCTCGTGGCGCTTGTACTGCTCTCCGGCGGTCGACTCCTCCGCGATCTGGCGCAGGCGCACGACGTCCTGCAGGCCGTACACCATCCAGGCATCCGCCGGCTCGCCGTCGCGGCCGGCGCGGCCGGTCTCCTGGTAGTAGGACTCGAGGCTTTTAGGCAGGTCCAGGTGAGCCACGAAGCGCACATCCGGCTTGTCGATGCCCATGCCGAAGGCGATGGTTGCAACGACGATCACCGCATCGTCGGCGAGGAAGCGGCGCTGGTTACGCGCCCGCGTTTCCGGGGATAGGCCGGCGTGGTAAGGCACTGCACGGAATCCTTCCGCGTTCAGCCATTCGACCGTCGCTTCCACCTTCTTCCGGGACAGGCAATAGACGATGCCCGCCTGTTCCTCCCGTCCCGCGAGGAAGCGGAGCAACTGGCGGCGCCCGTCCGTCTTCGGCTGAACCGTGTAGCGGATGTTCGGCCGGTCGAAGCTGCTGACGAACACCCGCGGGTCATCGAGCGCCAGGCGCTCGACGATCTCGCGGCGCGTGCGCGGAGTCGCCGTGGCCGTCAGGGCCATGCGCGGCACGCCTGGGAACAACGCGCCGAGCTGATCGAGCGCCAGGTAATCCTGGCGAAAATCGTGGCCCCACTGCGAAACGCAATGCGCTTCGTCGATCGCGATGATCGACAGGCCGACGGACTGGAGCAACGCCTGGGTCGCTGGCTGCACCACGCGCTCCGGCGCGGCGTACAGGAGCTTGATTTCGCCTGCCCGCAGGCGCGCCACGATCGTCCGCTGCTCGTCCGGCGTCAAACTCGAATTGAGGAAAGCTGCCTGTATCCCGGACTCGTGCAGCGCCCCGACCTGGTCCTGCATGAGCGAAATCAGGGGCGAGATCACGAGCGCCGTGCCTTCGCGCAGCAGCGCGGGAAGCTGGTAACAAAGCGATTTGCCGCCACCCGTGGGCATCAGCACCAGGCAGTCCCGCCCGGCCAGCGCCGCGCGGATCGCCTCCTCCTGGTTATCGCGGAACGCTTCGTACCCGAAGACGTCCCGTAGCAGCCGCCGCGGGTCGCCGGCCACGCCAACCGCCGCTTCGTGAACCCCATCCATGCTCGATCTCACCCCCCTCGGTCCCCCACGCATGATACGGGTTTACGTTATCATTCGCGGCTTCGCTCAAGGAGGATCAAATGCGCGAGATGCTGCAGTTTTACATCGGCGGCAAGTGGGTGGACCCCGCCGTTCCGAATCCGCACGACGTCGTCAATCCGGCGACGGAAGAGGTGTGCGGGCGCATCACCCTGGGCAGCAAGGAAGATGTCGACAGAGCGGTTGCCGCGGCAAATCGCGCCGCGGACGGCTACGCGGCGACGACGCCCGCCGAACGCATCGCCTTGCTCGAGTCGATCCTCGAAGTCTTCGCGCGACGACGCGATGACGTCGCGCGGGCGATCATGGAAGAAATGGGCGCGCCGTGGAAGCTGGCCCGCAACGCCCAGGCGGCGAGCGGCCCGCAGCACATCCAGGCCGCCATCGAAGTGCTGAAGACGTATGAATTCGAGGAGACGATCGGCACTACCCGGGTCCTGAAAGAGCCGATCGGGCCCTGCGCTCTGATCACCCCGTGGAACTGGCCGATGAACCAGGTGGCGGTCAAGGTTGCGCCCGCCCTCGCCGCCGGATGCACGATGGTGCTGAAGCCGAGCGAGCTGGCGCCGTTCGACGCCATGATCTTCGCCGAGATCCTGCACGAGGCCGGCGTGCCGCCGGGCGTGTTCAACCTGGTCAACGGCGACGGCGCCACCGTGGGTACGGCGCTCGCATCGCATCCGGACATCGCGATGGTGTCGTTTACAGGCTCGACGCGCGCCGGGATCGCCGTGGCGCAGAACGCCGCGCCGAGCGTCAAGCGCGTGGCGCAGGAACTGGGGGGGAAATCGGCGAACATCATTCTGGGCGATGCGGATTTCGAACGCGCAGTGGCGCGCGGCGCCAGCGCCTGTTTCGACAATGCCGGCCAATCCTGCAACGCCCCCACGCGCATGCTGGTGCCGCGCGAGCGGCTCGAGGAAGCCGCAGCCATCGCGGCAAAGCGTGCGGAAGCG
>DATABW010000473.1:0-2994 GCA_036259375.1 Woeseiaceae bacterium | reverse complement strand
AACAGTGCTTCACCGTCGATCTCCTCCGGCAGCTCCAGCCACAGCACCGAGCCCCCGACCGGCTTGGAAGTCCGCGTCTCCGGCGGGAAATGGCAGGCAACGGCGGCGCTCATGCGCTCGGCATTGCATTGCAGGACCGGGCGCAGCGTTTTCAGGTAGCGCTCGTAATCGCCTCCGGCGAGGAACTCCGCGAGCGTGAGCTGTTGCAGGAGTCCGGAGGTGCAGGAGTAGGAGCGCTTCAGCGAGCTGATGCGGTCGCGGTAGCGGCCGGTAACGATCCAGCCGATCCGGTAGCCGGGCGCCGCAGTTTTGGAAAACGAGCCGCAGGTCAGGACGCGTCCGCCGCGCGAATGGAAGGCGGCGGGTTTGGGCCGGTGTCCGTCGAACATCAGCTCGCCGTACACGTCGTCCTCGACCATCGCGACGCCGCGCGCTTCGAGCAGCCGGACCAGCTCCCGCCTTTTCTCGTCGCACATGCTGACGCCCAGGGGATTGCTCAGCGTCGTGGAAAACATGCAGGCCTTCACCGGGTGCGCGGCCAGTGTCTTCTCCAGGGAATCGAGCTGCACGCCTTCCTCCGGGCAGGTCTCGACTTCGATCGCGAGCATGCCGAGGCAGTCGATCAGCTCCAGGAGGCCGTGATAGGTCGGGGACTCGACCGCGATGACGTCGCCTTTCGACGCCACCGCGGACAGCGCGATCAGGAGTGCTTCCTGCCCGCCGTTGGTGATACAGATGTCGTCAGGCTCGACGAGGCTGCCGACCGTGTCGAAGTAACGGTAGGCGATCTGCCGCCGCAGCGCCGGTTCGCCGAAACCGGGCGCATACCCGAGGCTGCGCTCTTCCGCACGCGCCATCACCCGTTTCATCGTGCGGTGCAGCGCTTTCGCGGCGGATTTCGCCATGCAGGGATTGGCGATGCCGAACGGCAGCACGTTCGGTTGGTAAATGCCGTCGAATACGCGGTCCATCAGGCTGCGGCAGCCGACGGCCACCGGCTTCACGTCCCGCCGGAACTTCGGGGACGGCAGCACCAGCTCGTTGCCGGCGAGGTTGCGCACGTAGTAGCCCGACTGCGGCCGCGACTCCACGCGCCGCTGCCGCTCGAGCTCGATGTAGGCCTGGCGCACCGTCGGGATGCTGACGCCGATGCGGGCGCTCATTCGGCGCAGCGAAGGCAGCCGGTCGCCCGCGCGAAGGGCGCCGGATTCGATGTTCTCGGAAACCAGGTCGATCACCTGGCGATAGAGGTAGTCGCCGTTCGCGTTATCGAGGTTTGCGGCCAACTGTTCAGGTTACATTTCCTAAAAACTGATTCTGTTATAGCTTCAGCGCTCGTGTAGAGTCAAGCCTCACCTCACACGACCGGATCTGAGCGGAGGATCCATGAACAACCGGGCTCTCTACCTGATCACGGTGCTCATCTGGGGCACGACCTGGATCGCGATCGAGTTCCAGCTCGGCACAGTGTCGCCCGGCGTGTCGATTTTCTACCGCTATTTCCTGGCGTCTTTGCTGCTGTTCGGATGGTGCCGCGCGCGCCGCCTGCCGCTCGCTTTCGGCCGCGGCGCCCACCTGCACTTCGCGCTCCTGGGGCTGCTGTTGTTCGGCCTCAACTACATACTGACGTACCACGCGCAGTTCCACATCACGTCCGCGCTCGCGGCGATCGCGTTTTCGACGATGCTCTGGATGAATATCGTCAATTCGCGACTGTTCTTCGGCACCCGCGCCGGCGCGCGTGTGCTCCTGGGCTCGGCGCTCGGCATTGCCGGCATCGTCACGCTGTTCCTGCCGGAGGTGAGTGCGCTCTCGCTGTCGGATTCCGTTTTGTACGGCGCCGGCTTGTGCGTCGCCGGCGCATACGTTTCATCACTCGGAAACATGGTGTCGCAAAGTGCCCAGAAACAGGCGCTGCCGATTCTTCAGTCGAACGCCTGGGCAATGCTGTACGGAGCCGTGTTCACCGGTTTGCTCGCGGTTGTTCAGGGCAATGAATTCAACTTCGATTGGTCCGTCGGCTATGTCGCTTCCCTGCTGTATCTCGCGGTGTTCGGCTCGATCGTCGCCTTCGGGAGCTACCTGACGCTGCTCGGTCGCATCGGCGCGTCCAGGGCGGGCTACGCCGTGGTCATGTTCCCGGTCGTGGCGCTCGCTGTTTCATTTGCCTTCGAGGGGCTGGCACTCACGTTGAACATCGTGCTCGGCGTCGTGCTGGTGATGGCGGGCAACGTGATCATCCTGCGGCGCAACCGCGCGACGCCCGAAGAATGTCCGGGGCCGGTCCGCGACTACCGCAGCCGGGCGGTGCCCGGTTCGCCGTAAATGCCGGCGAGCTCGGCCGCCGTCAGGTAGGCCGGATGGTGCAGCTCCGTGATGACCGCGTAGTCGAACCGCCGCCCGTCCTTCGCAATTTCGAACACGTAGGTGTGAGTCGCGAGCTTACAGGTACCCTCGATGCGCATCAGGCGCACGATCTCGTCACCATGGTCGGGCAGCATCGTCTCACCGATGTGCCGGTTGCGCTTTGCGATTGCCCAGCCGGCGGAGTGGAAAACCGTCCCGATCGACTCGCCCGCGAGCACCCGCGCGTGCTCCGCCGCGAACGCCGGATCGATCTCCGGCGCAAAGCGGACCTGGGCATAGGTGCGGCAGATCTTTTCACCGGCCGCCAGGCTGTAGAGGCTGGAGACGCGGCGGCCCGCGTCGCTTTCGAGTACGTCGACACCGTAACTGCCGAACTTTGCCTGGATGCGTTCGCAGGAGAGGATTTCGGCGGGGGCGGTGCGTCGGGACATTCGGGCTTCCGGGCGGAGAAACGGTGCGCATGGTAGCTTATTCTTGCGGGCTCCGGTATTTGCCTAAAGCACCACCGGTTACAAGGTTTATCTAAGGTCGAATGTAGTGGCAGGCGGGCCGCGACCGTGGATGCCTTTGGTGGAATGGCTCCCTTCGGTCCGCTTTATTTCCGCCAAAGGCATCCCCGGTCGCGGC
>DATABW010000472.1:0-4476 GCA_036259375.1 Woeseiaceae bacterium | reverse complement strand
GGGCGACAGGTCGACGATTTCGAGGCTGCCTCCCGCGGGGGCGGGAATTTTAAACTATGGCAAGCACGATTCCCAAATCGGGAGCTCAGGGAGGGTGAACGTGACGGCCTCACGTTCGAGAACGGCGCGCGATACCGTTGCGGCCATTTTCCCTCAACTCCCGATTTCCACGACTGTGCGTCCCGTCACCGTCCCCTCGATGTAATCCTGGAAGCAATCCGGCAATTCGTCGAAGCCGATCGTGCGCGTGCCAATGGTGTCCAGGTGGCGCGGTTTCAGGTCGGTCGCGAGGCGTTGCCATACTTCCAGCCTGAGGTCGCGCGGTGTGTCGACCGAGTTGATGCCGAGCAGGCACACCGCCCGCAGGATGAACGGCATCACGGTGGTGTGAAGTTCGACGCCCGCTGCGAGTCCGATGCTCGCGATGTTGCCGCCGTAGCGCACGGTGCGGGTCAGCCAGGCGAGCGTATCGCCCCCGAGGTTGTCGACCGCACCGCCCCATTCCGCCTTTTCCATCGGCCGAGTACCCATTGTGAGCCCCTCGCGCAGCACCACCCGGCTCGCACCGATACTCTCCAGATACGCGGACCGATCCTCCTTGCCGGTCAGCGCCACGACTTCGAATCCGAGCCCGTCCAGCAGGTCGACCGCAACGCTGCCGACGCCCCCGGTCGCGCCGGTGACGATCACGGGGCCGGAATCCGGGCGCTGCCCGTTCTGTTCCATCCGGTGCACGGCGAGCGCTGCCGTGTAGCCGGCAGTGCCGATCTGCATGGCCTCCAGTGCGCTGATGCCATCCGGCAGCGGGACCACGGCATCCGCCGGTACCCGCGCGTACTCCGCGTAACCGCCGTCGCGCGTCTCGCCGAGCCCGCAGCCGTTGACGACAACCGCAGACCCTTCGGCAAATCGCGCGTCGCCGGAACGCGCCACCGTTCCGGCCAGATCGATGCCGCCCACGAGCGGGAACTTGCGAAGGATGCGGGCGGTGCCGGTCGCCGCCAGCGCATCCTTGTAGTTGATGGTCGAATGGCTGACCTTGACGACTACCTCGCCCTCCGACAGGTCGTCCAGCGCGAGCGTGGTGAAGCCGGCCTTGATCTTGCCGTGTTCCTGGTCGATACGGTACGCGCGAAAGCTTTCCATTCTCCCCTCCTTCTATTTGCCGCGATCGAGCCAGTGCTCGAGGCCCATCGTGTTCAATTCCACGTCGACGTCGAGCAGCTCGTGCAGCTGCTGGTCGTCGGCGCGAAAGCCGTGCTGTGCGAGTTCGGCGCGCAGGTACTCGAACATCGCCGCCCGCATCACGCGGGTCCGGTCGCCCTCGTCCGCATGCCGCTTTGCAATCGCAACGAACGCGTCGATGCGCCGGTGCATGTCGTCCGCCAGGCGCGGAAGATCGGTAACCTCGCTGTAATGGGTAAGGTACAGCCGCTGCGGCTCGAGGCTCATGATGCGGTCGATAGCCTTGTGTGCTTCCGGGGGATCGAAGTGCACCGGCGTGGTGGTCGGGAAGATGAACTCGCCTGCGGCAGTGTCGAAGTCGCGATAGGAGATGCCGAAGCTGTCGCCCGTGAAGACGCCGCGGGACGCCGGGTCCGAAAGGCAGTAGTGATGTCTCGCGTGTCCCTCGGTAAACACTATTTGCAGTTCGCGCTGGCCGAGATCGAAGCGCTGGCCGTCTTCGACGACGATGATGCGCTCTGCGGAAATGGGCTTTATGTCGCCGTAGATCTGCGTGTACAGCTCCTCTCCGTATACCGCCTGCGAACCCTTTATCAGCTTCGCCGGATCGATCATGTGCGGAGCGCCGCGCGGATGCAGCACCGCGCGCGCTGCCGGCAGGCGGCTCATCAGCTCGCCCGCGCCGCCCGCATGGTCGAGATGCACGTGCGTAAGGAAGACGTATTGAACCTGCGCCGGATCGAGCTCGCGTGATTCCAGCGCCTCCATGAGAAAGCCGACGCTGTGATTGGTGCCGGTGTCGACGAAGGCGGCACGATCGCCGTCGACCAGCAGGTGACTCGCGTCGAGCATCGGGCGAACGTAATCGGTATCGATGGCCGTGATGCCATCGCCGAGATCCAAAGTGCGGGCGGTTCGCTCGGACATGGCGCCGCCTGCGGCTTACTGCTCCTGGTCGAGCGTGTCCAGGCCTTCGCGCGATGAGTAGAACGCAGTGACCTGCTCGACTTGCTCCTCCGTGAGCCCCGCCGCAAACGAATTCATTACCGACATGCCGCGGGCCTGCTCCCTGTATTGGCCGAGCGCGTGCACGAGGTAGTCCTGATATTGCCCCGACAGCACCGGCGGCGCCGGTGTGATGTTCGCGCCTGCGGTGCCGTGACAGGCGACGCAGGCGACGGCCGCTTCGGGCAGCCCGGCAGTCTGGGCATCCACCTCGTCGGCCGCCGTGCCGGCCTGCTCGAGCCACGCGGCAATGTCCGCGATGTCCTCGTCGCTCAGGCTGCTGCCTTGCGCCTGCATCGTCGGATGCGGCCGCGTCCCGTCCCGGTACGCCTGGAGCGCGGCCTGGACGTATGCGGCTTTCTGCCCGCCGAGCTTCGGTACCCGGTAGGAGGGATAGGCATTGCGGTAACCCTCGATCCCGTGACAACCGAGGCAGGTGAGCCCCTGCTCACGGCCGCGATCGGGGTCGCCTCGAGCCTCTCTCTGAGTCTGGGTTTGAGCCGCTGCCCAGGATGAGCAGGCGAGAAGGGCAAACGCGGCAAGTGCCGTGGCAACGGGTTTCGGTTTGATCAGCTTCACGTGGATTGTCATGCGTTCAGGCGCCGGTACGTTTACCGGCCAAAATCGAGCGGCTATGGTAGTGACACCGGGCATTGATTGCTAGCATCGGCCGGGTTCCCGCCGCGGGAGTGGAGCAATGAAACGTTGGGTGGTCGTGCTGCTGGTAGTGCTGGCGGCCGTCGTGCTGGTGTCGCCCGGGATCGTCGGCCGTATCGCAGAACGGAACCTCGAATCGAATCTCGAGTGGGCGGCCCGGGAAGCCGGCAACGTATCCGTGAGCGGAGGAAGCTTCGATCGCGGCTGGTTCACGTCGGAAGGAACACGGCGCATCGAGATCCGGAACGAGCAACTGCGTTCGTTGATCGCCGGCCTCGCGGATTTGCCGGGAAACGCTGCCGCGCCCGTCCTGATCGTTTCGACCCGGTTGGATCACGGTCTGATCCCGGTCAGCTCGATGAAGCGGGAATCGGGGTCGCTGGCGCCCGCTCTCGCCAGCGCCGTATCGACCGTCCAGCTCGATCCGGGCAACGCAGAGCCGATCGCAATCCCCGGCGAGATCGTCACCCGGATCGGGCTGTCCGGCGCCTCCACGTCAAACTACCGGCTCGACGCCGGCTCCTACGATGACGCGTCGACGCACGCCGAGTGGCAGGGCGCGGACGTCACGGTCGAGACCGATTCAGGCGCGGCTTCGCTCGGTCTCGACGCCACGATCGAGCCGTTCCGCATCGAATCCGGCGGGCGATCTTTCTCGACAGCCGGCATCAAAGTCGACAGCGAACTGGAGACGACACAGTATGGCTTCAACGTCGGCAGCATCGAAGCGATCACGGAAGCGGTGGTCATCGAGACGCCGGATGCGCCGGGCGGCGGCTTTGGCCGCCTGAGCTTCGAAGCCGGCACCGAGCTGGTCGATGAACGAGTGAACGGCCGGTCGGTCATGAGCATCAGTGACGTCAATGCCCCCGGCCTCGGCAAGGTGGCGATCGACATGGACCTGGCGTTCGAGGGAATCGACGCGGCGTACCTGCAGCCGATCCTGGCAGCCTTCGAGCAGTCGCAAACCTCGCCCGCGCCCGGCGAGGCACTCGCCGCCATCTATCCGGCGATCCGGGAGGACGTCCACGGCATCGTTGCCTCGGGTGCGGAGCTCCGCATCGAGCGATTCGACGTGGTACTGCCGCAGGGGACGGTATCGTCCAGGTTGCGGCTGGCGCTGCCCGAGACCGATCCGTCGGCCTTTTCATGGCCGGCCGTCCTGCTCGCGCTGCACGCAACCGCGGAACTGAGCGTGCCCGCCCCGATCGTGGAGATCGCGCAGGCGGCGAATCCGCAGGCAGGCGCTCTGGTGGCAATGGGCTTGCTGAAAAAGGAAGGCGACGTCTACCGTATGCATGCCGAATACGCGAAGGGCCTGCTCACCGTCAACGGCGCACCCATGCCGCTCCCGCTGCCGGCAGCCCGCTGAGCTCTCTCGCGGGCGCACTTCCGCCCGTCAGTCGGGCGCGTCGTCGAGCACCGGAGCCGCCGCGATGAGACGGCGGGTATAGGGGTGGCCCGGCGCTTCGAAGATCGCCGGGTTGTTCGCCACTTCGCACACGCGCCCCCGGTGCATCACCAGCACACGATGGCTGATCTGGCGCACCAACGCGAGATCGTGGGCAATGAATATCATCGAAAGCCCCGCACGCTCCTGCTCGCGGCGCAGCAGCTCGAGCACTTCCG
>DATABW010000471.1:0-2736 GCA_036259375.1 Woeseiaceae bacterium | reverse complement strand
GGTCGACGAGCACCTGGAGGGCTATGCAGAGTTCATGTTCATGGACGGCCGCAGCCTCGCCCAGATCGCACCTTCCGGCGCGTTCTTCGTGACCGACGAAATCAGCTGCTCGAACGCGTTCCTTTCGGCGCAGCAGTTCGGCGCCCTGGGCTGCACGAGTCCGGACGACGTGGCTCCCTTCTACATCGGCCGCCGCAGCGTCGAGGGCGGTCCCCGTGTCGACGACCTGCGCCACACCTCGTTCCGCTCGCTGGCCGGTGTGCGCGGTGAGATTACGGACAACTGGTCGTACGACGCTTACGCCAACTTTGCGCGCCTGAACTACAGCGATACGTACCAGAACGACCTGTCGACTACGCGCATCATCCGGGCGCTGGACGTCGTTGCCGATCCGGCAACCGGTGATCCCGTTTGCCAGTCCGTGCTCGATGGCTCCGATCCGAGCTGCGTGCCCTGGAACATCTTCCAGGAGGGTGGCGTGACGCAGGAGGCGCTCGATTACCTCGTGCTGCCGCTGTTCGCAAACGCGCAGCTCAACCAGGATCAGCTCGTCGCGTTCGTCAACGGCGATCTCGCCGACTTCGGGCTGGCAAGCCCCTGGGCCAATGAAGGCGTGGAGATGGTGTTGGGCGCGGAGTACCGCGACGAATCGTTCGATTTCAATCCGGACCAGGGTTTCCAGAGCGGCGATGGCGCCGGCCAGGGTGGTCCGATCCCGCCGGTCTCCGGCTCGCAAAACGTGCGCGAGGTGTTCACGGAATTCCGGGTACCGGTTGCGGAAGGCCGAACGGGACTGGAATCACTGGTGCTGGATCTCCGCTATCGCTACTCCGATTACAGCACCGGAGTCAGCGCGAACACCTACAATATCGGCGGATCCTGGATACCGGTCGAAGGCATCAAGTTCCGCGGCGGCTTTTCACGCGCGGTGCGCGCCGCCAACATCCGCGAACAGTTCGAGCCACAAAACCTGGGCTTGTGGGGCGGGACCGATCCCTGCGCGGGAGCGGCGCCTGAGCTCACGGCGGAGCAATGCGCCAATACCGGTGTGACTGCCGCGCAGTATGGCAACGTGCCGTCGAATCCCGCAGGACAATACAACGCGATCTTCGGCGGCAACCCTGATCTCGATCCCGAGAAATCCGACTCGATCACCGTCGGTGCGGTGTTCACTCCCAGCCAGTGGGTAGAAGGGCTGACCCTCAGCATCGACTACTGGAATATCGAGATCGAGGATGCGATCGACGAGATCGAGCCCGAGTTCCTGTTACGACAGTGCGCGACCGGCGGCGACCCGGCGATTTGCGGCCTGATCAACCGCGGGCCCAACGGCAACATCTGGATAGGCCAGGCGGCCGTGACGTCGACCAACGTCAACATCGGCTTCTACGATGTGGCCGGCGTCGATCTCGTCGCCAGTTACGGCCTGGAGGCAGGAGGGCTCGGCAGCTTTGATTTTGCCCTCCGCGGGACCTGGTTGGAGAAATTCGACCAGGAGCTCGTTCCTGGCGCGCCGGTGGAAGAATGCGCCGGGTTCTGGGGCGGCTCCTGCCAGCGTCCGCGACCGGAATGGAAGCACATGCTGAACACCGTGTGGACCACACCGATGGAAAACCTGTCAGTCACAGCCGCATGGCGTTACGTCGGCGAAGTGGACGAATTCCCGCTGGATCGTTACACGGCCGATCCGCAGCACTACATCGACTTGTCCGGCACGTTTTCCGGTGACTGGTTCGGCGAAGAGACCATCGTTACGGCCGGCGTGAGCAACGTGCTGGACAACGATCCACCGGTGAGCGGGTTGTTCGGAAACGTGGACACCTACGGCAACGGAAACACGATACCGGCGACCTGGGACGCACTCGGCCGATACTGGTTTGTGGGGCTGACGCAGCGGTTCTGATCCGCACTGGAAATGGCGGCGGCGGGCTTCGGCACGCCGCCGCCGCTGGCTGACAGGACAAAGGACAGCGCGGAGCGCTGGGGGCCTCCACACGGGTTATCATAATCTCGTGAGAGCCCCGACCGGCCAACAAGAGCAGGTAGCGCAATGGGTGCGCGAGGCGCAGCGAGCCCTGCAGCGCCGTGACACAGCGTCGGCTTTCGAGTCGCTGCGCCGGGCCGAAGCGGCCGCGCCGGACGATGTTTCTGTGCACCTGTACAAATCGCTCGCGTACCGGGCGAGCGGGGATCTCCCCGCAGCGCAGAAGGCGGTCGAAAGGGCGCTCGTACTCGATCCTTACAATTTCCTCGCGCGGCTCTCGCGTGCCTGGCTGCTCGACAAGCAGGGCCAGAAGCGCCAGGCGGCGCTTATGTACGAACAGGCACTCGCGATCGCTCCGCCGGGGCAGCTGCCGCCCGATCTCGCCGCGCCGGTCGCACGGGCCCGGGAAGCAGTGGCGGAGAAGAACGCCGCTCTCAAGGCGCATGTGCTGGAGCGGGTCGCCGATATCCGAGCGCGACATGCGGATGCCGCGCTGGAGCGCTTCGACGAGAGCATCGACATTCTCGCGGGCCAGGCAAGAGCCTATGTCCAGCAACCGCTGATGCTCCATTACCCGCGATTGCCGGCAATCCCGTTCTTCCCGCGCGAGCTGTTTCCGTGGCTACCCGAGCTCGAGGCGGCGACACCGGTAATCAAGGAGGAGCTGGAGATCGTGCTGGAGCAATCGGGAACGCAGCCCTTCGCGCCTTACATCTCGTACCCGCCCGGAGCGCCGCTTAACCAGTGGGAGG
>DATABW010000470.1:0-2714 GCA_036259375.1 Woeseiaceae bacterium | reverse complement strand
TTCTCGCCCGCGCCATCATCGAAGAGTTTCCACAGTATTACCGCTGGTATTCAGTCAAGGAGTTCACCTACAACGAGATCAGCCAGCGCAACCGCAACGCGCTGCTGTGGCGGGACTCCAGCGTCGACGGCATGAAGACGGGCCACACCGATGACGCGGGTTATTGTCTGGTATCATCGGCCCAACGAGACGACATGCGCGTCGTCTCCGTGGTTCTCGGCATGGCAAGCCCGAAAGCGCGCATCGACGGCAGCCAGGCGCTGCTGAATTACGCTTTCCGCTTCTTCGAAACCCGCTTGTTGTACAAGGCCGGCGAAGCCGTGACGGAAGCCCGCGTCTGGAAGGCCGCGAACGAGTTCACCCCGCTTGGCCTGCCCCAGGACCTGTACATCACCATCCCGCGCGGCAGTTTCGACGAGGTGAAATCGGTATTGAACATGCCGGCCGTCCTGCTGGCGCCGGTTGCGCAGGGACAGCCGCTCGCCGAGCTGCAGGTCACGCTCAACGGCAGCAGCGTCCTGAACCAGCCGCTTCGCGCGCTGGACCCGAATCCGGAAGGGTCGATCTGGCAGCGGGCGCGGGACGGAGTCATGCTCTGGTTCGAGTGACATCGTGCCTTGCTCGTCGAGGCACGCTCCAGGAGAGTGCTTGGATGACGGACAGTGTGCTCGAGTTTCCCTGCGATTTCCCCATCAAGATGATGGGACGGGACGCGCCCGAATTCCGGGCGGCGGCGTTCGGTGTGATCGAGCGGCATGCCGGGCCCGTGGCGGATGACGCCGTGCGCGAATCGTCCAGCCGGCAGGGGCGTTTCCTCTCCATTACCGTGACGATCAAGGCGACCAGCCAGCAGCAGCTCGACGACATCTATCGCGACCTGAGCAGCCACGAGCAGATCCTCGTTGCGCTATGACGATGTTTGCAGAAGCGGTAGCCGGCGAATCGCGCATCGCGGTGCGGTTTCTCGGACGCCAGGAGTACGAGCCGCTGTGGCGGGCGATGCAGCGCTACACGGAGACGCGGGACGCATCCACGCCGGACGAACTGTGGTTCGCCGAGCACCCGCCGGTGTTCACGCTCGGTCTCAACGCTAAACGCGAGCATTTGCTGGCGCCGGGTGACATACCGGTCGTGCAGATAGACCGCGGCGGCCAGGTCACCTATCACGGGCCCGGGCAGCTCATGATCTACCCCTTGATCGACCTCAAGCGCGCGAACCTCGGCGTGCGCGCGCTGGTCACCGCGCTGGAAAAATCGGTCGTGGATCTCCTCACCGGCTTCGGCGTCGAAGCAGCTTGCCGCGCGAGCGCTCCGGGCGTTTACGTCGGCGAGCGCAAGCTGGCAAGTGTCGGCCTGCGGGTGCGACGGGGCGCGAGCTATCACGGCATGGCCCTGAACGTCGATGTCGATCTCGAGCCGTTCACGAGGATCAACCCGTGCGGCTACGCGGGTCTGGAAATGACGGACCTCGCGCGGCTGGGGATTCGCGAAGACCTCCCCGACATCGCAAGGCGGCTGCAGAACCTTCTTCTCGATCGACTAGCGTTGTAGGAGCCCGTCTCACGGGCGACCGGATCGTTGACGCGGCTCGCCGTGAAGGAGGGCTCCTACAGGTTCAGGCTCGCGAGGCGTTCCGGGGTTCCGACATCCGACCACATGCCTTCGTACAGCTCGGCCGTCAGCTGGCCGCGCTCGGCGGCTTCGAACAGGAGGGGGGCAAGCGGAAAGCGGCCCGGGGGTTTGCCGGCGAACAATTCGGGGCGGTAGAGGGCCAATCCGCTGAAGGTGTGGCGGGGCGTGGGCGAACGTCTCGCCTTGCCGTCCAGCAGGTCGAAGTCGCCTGTCTGCTTGTGCGACGGCGTGGGGACCAGCACCAGGTGGCCGAGGACCTCCGGCGGCAGGTTGGTGGACGGCAGGGTGAAGTCGGTGAAAACGTCGGCGTTCAGCACCCAGAACGGGGAGTCGCCCAGCAGCGGCAGCGCCCGGACGATGCCCCCGCCCGTCTCCAGCACCCGATCGTACTCGGGGCTGTAGACGACCTGCAGGCCGAAGCGGCGGCCGTCGCCGATGCGTTCCACGATCGCTTCGCCGAGCCAGCCGAGATTGACGATCACCGTCGTCACCCCCGCGTCCGCCAGGCGTGTCAGCTGCCGCTCGAGCAGGCTTGCGCCGCCGACTTCCAGCAGTGCCTTGGGCGTAGTGTCCGTCAGCGGACGCATACGCTCGCCGCGTCCGGCCGCGAGGATCATCCCGATCATGCGTCGCCGAGCCCAGGCAGCACCCGCTCCTCGATGAGCTGCGCGAGGAAAGCGAGCTCCCCGTAGCGCGGCGCCAGTTCGACTATGTAGCCCAGCGTTCGCGGCACGTCTCCGAGATAGGACGGCTTACCGTCCCGGTGGCACAGGCGGGCAAAAATGCCGGCCGCCTTCAAATGACGTTGCACGCCCATCAACTCGAACGCGCAGAGGAACTCATCGGCGGCCATGTGCCGGTGCACCTCGGGAGCCAGCGCCGCATGGAATTCGAGTGCCCAGGCACGCACCCGGTCCGCCGGCCAGCGGATGTAGCAATCCTTGAGCAGCGAGACGAGGTCGTAGGTCACCGGCCCCTCCACTGCATCCTGGAAGTCGAGGATGCCCGGGTTGGCGGCGTCCGTCACCATCAGGTTCCTCGAATGGTAATCGCGGTGCACAAAGACCGGCGGCTGGCGCAGC
>DATABW010000469.1:0-3114 GCA_036259375.1 Woeseiaceae bacterium | reverse complement strand
CTGGCAGGCAACCGCGAGCGTCAAATGCAATCAGATCACCGCATCGTGCAAAGCCTCGTCCGCGAGGAGATCGAGCACGTCGTCTCCCGAGCCGCGCGAGGCAGGGGCTTCCTTCGGGCCGGCGAGCACGCCTATCGCATCGTGAAGGCTTACCCGAACTGCGGGATGACGGGCGAGCAGGTCGTCAATGAGATCATCGCCACGGCGGCAACGGCAGGCGTAGCCGTCGAAATGACTCGAGGCGTTGTGAACGTCGACTCCGTTTTACCTGAGCAAATCTGACGGCCGCCGAGGCCGCGATTAGATAAGCGGTTCCGGTGACCTGTCGTGGCCATCGCTCTTGCGAGCCGCCCCTTCGGCCGGCCGCAAATGCAGGTATCCGGGATCGAACTCGCCCGCCGCCTTGAGGCCCTCCCAATCGTTGATCGTGAGCCAGCCGGCCTTGAACGCCACCAGATCGGCCTTGCGCAGCTCTTTCACCGTGCGGCTCACATGCACATTGGACAAGCCGAGCGCGTCGCCGATCTCGCCTTGGGTGATCGGCCACGGGAATTCGTGGTCCTTCGTGAGCCCGACGGTTTTCAGTTTCACATATTGCTCGCACAGCAGATGCGCGATGCGGGCGTAGGCCGAGCGCCGGCCGATATTCGTCATCCACTCCCGGAAAATAGCCGCATCGACGAGGGTGTCCTTCCAGATCGCTCGAGCAATGCGTGGAAAGCCTTCTGTGATCTCCAGCATCGTTCCATGAGGGATCACTCCGACGCTGCAATCGGTCAATGTGCCGATGCTGTGGTCCATTGTCTCGAGGATGAAGCTCTGTGCATCGAAAACATCACCGGCGCAGTGGAAGGACATTATCTGGCGTTTGCCGTCGAGCACGATCTTATAGCGGCAAACAATGCCGCTCAGCAGCAAGTTACAATCAGAGGGTCGATCCCCTTCGACAGCAATGTCTTCGTCTGAGCCGAAATGCGCAGTCCGCGAACATGCGTTGTCGAGGACCTGTTCCTCCTCGCGCGTCAGCGGGAACAGGTGGTGCAGCTTTCGAATGAGCGGATTTGCTTGAATGGGGGACACGACTGCTCCCGTCTGGCTAGGCGGGAGCGCGGCGCTGTCTCTCGGTCACCGACGCCCAGTTGTGGTCAACGAGCCGGTGATCGCTACTACATAGGTACTTTTGGGGCGATTTGCGAGTCGTCTCGGTTAGGCCGTTAGCTGCCAGCCGGCCGCCGTCAGTACAAGCTACGCTGCCGACTTCCCACTCCGCACCACCCGCAGCGTGAGCGCCGGATTGTCGGGCGGCCGTCGCGGCTGGTCGAGGTCGCTGAACCGGGCCTTGCAGCCCGATCGATACGGATGCCGAGCGTCGCGCGCCGCGCAGTCCGCCGTGAGCTGCGCTAGCAGCATATCGAGCGGCGTCTCCGGGCCGTACTTGGCAGCGAGCCGCGCGAGGCGATAGCGGCCACGCCGAGCGCACAGCTCGCACGAGATGCGCACGACGACGTAGGGGTACTGGGCCAGCGTATCCATGCTGGGCAGGGTAGAACCAAACGGGAACAGGTCAAGGCATCAACGCCTCGAATCTGCTACCCTGCCGCGATGGCAACCGGTCGCCGCGCTCGCGCCCGATCACCCAGAGCGAGCTGGGCGATGCGACCGGCCTGTCGAACGTCCACGTCAACCGCTCGATCCAGGAGCTTCGCAAGGACAAGCTGATCGTCCTGAGCGACTCGAAGCTGCAGGTTCTGGACTCGGAGGGCTTGCAGGAAGTCGGCCAGTTCGACCCCACCTACCTGCACATCGAGGACGAGCAAGCCGCTGCCTAGCGGCGGTTCATGCCGCCTACCGGAGCGCCGCGCACCCCGGACACCCCCGCCTGCACCTGGCACGGGATTAATCAAAACCCGGCGACCAGGCGATATCAGGGACCATGGAGAACGGGACACCAGGACGCCTACGCGGCAAACCGGGCGGGCGGAAAGCCACAGGCCTAACGCCGCGGCGTCTCTTCCGCGGATAACCATAGTCCCGCCTTTCACTTGCACTGACAGGAGGCTGCCCCTGGACTCGCTCGCAGATTCTCTCAGCTGTGCAAAGAGTTGGCAGAAGCTTATAAGTTCCAAGAGGATTTGTTTTGCCGCAGCAGGAAACCGCTTTAAGAGCTTTGGCTTTTGCCAAACGAGTCCGACGCGGCATACTGAACCGGGTTCATCGTTACGTTTTAGACCGCAGCTTTGACGAGCACCGTGGCGTGCAAACAACCGGGATCCACCAGCCCGAAACGTTAGACCTAAGGGGTGAAAACGCCACACTGGCTGTGGAATATGAACCAACGCCCGCACTCTTATTCAAGTCGGTTATTGCGGCAGTGCCAGAGGACCTCAGCCGGTTTGTCTTCATTGACCTAGGCTCCGGCAAAGGGCGAGTGCTACTTATGGCGGCAGAACTTCCTTTCTCCCGCATCGAAGGCGTGGAACTCTCACCCAAAATGCACCAGATTGCAGCTGCGAACGTTGCTTCGAACAAAAATGGCGGAACGCATATTATTTCGCACAACCTCGACGCAACAGAATATGAGTTCCCTCCAGAGCCCTTTGTCATGTATCTATTTAATCCTTTCCAGGAGGCGGTAGTCGCACGTGTGCTGAGGAATTTGGAACGATCCTTTCGCCAGTCGCCGCGGCCGGGCTACATAGTTTACGTGAACGCGAGGCACAGAACCGTCTTCGACGCCGCAGATTTCTTGGAGGAAGTTCCTCGATCCTGGCTCTCGGTGGCGATTCACAAGCTGGTATCGCCATGGCCGGTCGCGCTTTATAGGACGATTCATACCCACGTCATGAGCGGCGGCAGAACATGAATTTCGTGTGGCTTTTGCGGCACTCGTCGGCTTCGTCGGTTACGGCGTCAGCCTCGTCCTGTTCGTGCTGGCCCTTCGCCATCTCGGCACCGCACGGACAGGTGCTTACTTTTTCGACAGCCCCTTTCACCGGCGCGGCAATCCCCCCTCCCGACCAGTTCACAAGCTGCAAAATCTGCCGGTCCGCACCGTTGAACTATGCGACGGCGTGCCCGTCGCTCGCGTATCAGCTCGCCCTCTCTCCCGCCCTC
>DATABW010000468.1:0-2422 GCA_036259375.1 Woeseiaceae bacterium | reverse complement strand
GTACTGAACGATGCCGTCGCCTACATTCGCGCGCTCGCGGAAGCGCACGGCCGCAATGCCGACTGGGCGGAGAAAGCCGTGCGCGATGCGGCAACGCTGACGGCCGAGGCCGCCCTGCAGGAGAACGTCATCGACCTCATCGCGGCCAACCGGGAGCAACTGCTCTCGACGATCAACGGCCGCGAAGTCTCGATCAACAACGAACAGGTCGCCATCGATACCCAGGCCGTAACCGTCGAGGAAGTCGAGCCGAGCTGGCGCATCAAGTTCCTGACGACCATCTCGAACCCGGAGATTGCGGTGCTGCTCTGGGGTCTCGGCTTCATGGCGCTCATTCTCGAGTTCTACAACCCGGGCGCGATGGTGCCGGGCGTCGTAGGCGTGATCTGTCTCCTGCTGGGCGCGTACGCGTTGCAGATCATCCCTGTCAATTACGCCGGTCTCGCACTGATCATCCTGGGCTTCGCCCTCATCGTCGCGGAGGCGTTCGTGCCGAGCTTCGGCGTGCTCGGTCTCGGCGGAATCGCGGCGTTCAGTTTCGGAGCCATCATGATGTTCGACACCGGCGTGCCCGGGTTCGGCATCTCGATCACCTTCGTCGTCGTTTTCGCAACCGTCACCGGGCTGTCGCTGCTGCTGGTCATGAGCTACGTGATGAAACTCCACCGTCGCGGCGCCGTCAGCGGCCGGGGCTCGATCGTCGGCGGCATCGGCACGGCAATGCAGGATTTCACGGTTGAGGGCCGGGTCTGGCTGGAAGGCGAAGCCTGGCACGCCGTCAGCGATACGCCGGTGCGCAAGGACGAGGAAGTCATCGTGCGGCGGATGGAGGGGCTGACGCTGTACGTCGAGCCCACCGGCCGCCGCGACCGCTCCGAAGTACAGTTGCAGACTTAGTCATTCGACATCCAAAGGAGGCCTCATGCCTGCCGGAATAACAACGATAGCCCTGATCGCGGCCATAGTAATCGTCCTTCTCTACAACACGATCAAGGTGCTGAAGGAGTACGAACGCGGCGTCGTGTTCTTCCTCGGTCGGTTCCAGAGAGTGAAGGGCCCCGGCCTGATCCTGCTCTTCCCGATCATCCAGACGATGACCAAGGTCGACCTGCGGGTGATCGTCCTGGACGTGCCGACGCAGGACGTGATTTCCCGCGACAACGTGTCGGTGAAGGTGAACGCGGTGATTTATTTCCGCATCGTCGATCCGGAGAAGGCGGTGATTCGGGTCGCCAACGTTTTCGAAGCAACCAGCCAGCTCTCCCAGACGACGCTGCGATCCGTACTGGGCCAGCACGAGCTCGACGACATGCTGGCGGAGCGCGACAAGCTCAACTCCGACATCCAGACGATTCTCGACCAGCGCACGGACAACTGGGGCATCAAGGTGTCGAACGTCGAGATCAAGCACGTCGACCTCGACGAAAGCATGATCCGCGCGATCGCGCAGCAGGCCGAAGCGGAACGCTCCCGGCGCGCCAAGGTCATTAACGCCGAAGGCGAGCAGCAGGCAGCCCAGAAGCTGGCGGATGCCGCGCGTACCCTGGCTTCGGAAAAGCAGGCGCTGCAGCTGCGTTATCACCAGACGCTGAAGGACATTGCCAGCGACAAGACCCACACCATCGTATTCCCGGCGCCGCTGGAGCTGCTGAGCGCGTTCGTCGACCTGGCGGACTCGAAGAAGCAGCCGTAACCTGTAGAGCCCGTCTCACGACCGGCCGGCCCCTCGGGTCGGCCGTGAGAAGGGCGCCTACGAATCGATCCTCACCGTGATGCGGGCGCCGCCGAGCGGCGAGCGGCCGATCTCCACGGCGCCGCCGTACGAGGTCGCGATGTCGTGCACGACCGCGAGCCCGATGCCATGCCCCGGCGCGTTTTCATCGAGGCGCATGCCGCGCTCCAGCAGCCGCTCCGCGGCGGCTTCCGGAATGCCGGGACCGTCATCCGACACCGTCACCAGGAAGCTCCGCCCCGGCTCCGCCGCCGACCGCACTTCTATCGAGACGTCCTTTCGGCACCACTTGCAGGCGTTGTCCAGCAGGTTGCCTGCGAGCTCCAGGAGATCGCCGCTGTCGCCGCGGAACACGATTCCTTCGGTGACCTCGACCGCGATGCGCGGCTCCTTGTCCTTGTAGACCTTTGCCAGCGCCTCGGCGAGCCGCTCCAGCTCCTTCCGGATGGCGGGCGACGCGATGCCGAAGCCCTCGACCGCGTACCGCGCCGGCTTGCGCAGCTGGTAGCGCACGATGTCGTTCATGCGTTCGACCTGGCGTTCGATGCGTTCCTTCAGCTCCGATGGCGGGTGTTCCGAGAGCGCCGAGCGGATTGCGGCAAGCGGCGTCTTGAGGCTGTGCGCGAGATTGCCCAGCGTGTGCATGTAGCGCTCCGATCGCGCCCGCTCGGTCCGATCAGCACGTTCATG
>DATABW010000467.1:0-1664 GCA_036259375.1 Woeseiaceae bacterium | reverse complement strand
AGGGGCTCCTCCAGATCACGCCTTCGGCAACGTCACGCCTCTCTGGCCCTGGTACTTGCCCCCGCGGTCCTTGTAGGACACCTCGCACTCCTCGTCCGATTCCAGGAACAGCATTTGCGCGATCCCCTCATTCGCGTAGATCTTCGCGGGCAGCGGCGTGGTATTGGAGAATTCGAGCGTGACGTGGCCTTCCCACTCCGGCTCGAGCGGGGTGACGTTAACGATGATGCCGCAGCGCGCATAGGTCGATTTGCCGAGGCAGATCGTCAATACGTTCCGCGGGATGCGGAAGTATTCGATGGTGCGGGCGAGCGCGAACGAGTTGGGCGGAATGACGCAGACATCGCTGGTTTTGTCGACAAAGCTCGTTTCGTCGAAAGCCTTGGGATCGACGATCGCCGAATCGATGTTCGTGAACACCTTGAATTCGTTCGAGCAGCGGACGTCGTAGCCGTAGCTCGAAGTGCCGTAGGAAATGATTCGCCCGCCGCCGTTCTGCCGCACCTGCGCCGGCTCGAAAGGCTCGATCATCCCGTGCTCGACCGCCATGCGGCGGATCCAGCGGTCCGATTTGATGGTCACTGATGGATCTCGATTAGTCGTTCTCGACGACGATGTTGGGGAAACGGCGGCTGTAGTCCTTGCCCTGCATCGCGAGCCGCGCGCTCATTTGCCGCGCCGTTCGCAACCAGGCAGCGGCGAGCGGGCCGTCAGGATCGGCAACGACCGATGGCCGGCCACTATCGGTCTGCTCGCGGATCCTCATGTCCAGCGGGAGCTGTCCCAGCAGCTCGACTTCGTACTCCTCCGCCATGCGAGCTCCGCCGCCACTGCCGAAGACCGGCTCCTCAAATCCGCAGTTCGTGCAGACGTGTGTGCTCATGTTTTCCACGATGCCGAGCACCTGCACCGATACCTTCCGGAACATCTGCAGTCCCTTGCGGGCGTCCAGCAGTGCGATGTCCTGCGGCGTGGTGACGATCACCGCTCCGCTCACCGGCACGCGCTGCGAGAGCGTGAGCTGGATATCGCCGGTGCCGGGCGGCATGTCCACGATCAGGTAATCGAGATCCGACCATTCCGTCTGCTGCAAAAGCTGGTTGAGCGCCTGCGTCACCATCGGGCCGCGCCACACCATCGGCTGGTCCGGGTCGATCAGGAACCCGATCGACATCACCTGCAGCCCGTGCGCTTCCAGCGGGATCATGGTTTTGCCGTCGCGGCTGGTGGGGCGCTCGCCGGCGAGCCCCAGCATCGCGGGTTGACTCGGTCCGTAGATGTCGGCATCCAGCACGCCGACCGCGGCGCCGTCCAGTGCGAGCGCGGCCGCGAGGTTGACGGCGGTCGTGGATTTCCCGACACCGCCCTTGCCGGAGGCGATCGCGATGACGTTGGCGACGTTCGGCAGCGGCTTCAGGTTCGGTTGCACGCCGTGCGCCACGATACGGCTGCTGAGTGCGAGCTCGATATCGTCGACCGTCGCGGCAATCCGGATCTCCTCTCGAAACCGGGTTTCGAGGTCGGCGCGAACGGTTTCGAACGGAAATCCGAGCTCGATCTCGACGGTCGCGCGGCCCCCGTCGACATCGGCACGGCGCACCTTGCCGACTCTCCCGAGCGGCTGCCCGATTCCCGGCACTTCGGCCGATTCAAGTGCTTCTTTC
>DATABW010000466.1:0-2771 GCA_036259375.1 Woeseiaceae bacterium | reverse complement strand
TCGACCCGGCCTGGATCGCGCGCGTGTCGCGCGAGCTCGACATTCCGTTCTGCGTGGCCGGCGGGATCCGCAACGTCGGAACGGCGGAAAAAATCCTGCACGCGGGTGCCGACAAGATCTCCGTGAATACGCCGGCGCTGGAAAACCCCGATCTGGTCAACGCGCTGGCGGAACGGTTCGGTTCGCAATGCGTGGTCGTAGGCATCGACAGCATCCGTGCCGGCGGAGAATGGCGGGTGCGCAGCCATACGGGCGACCCGGAGAACATGCGGGACGGCGGCTGGCTTACGCTGGACTGGCTGAAGGAAGTGCAGGCGCGCGGCGCGGGTGAAATCGTGCTGAACTGCATGGACAGCGACGGCGTGCGCGAGGGCTATGACGTCGAGCAACTGCGCGCTGCGCGCGCGGACTGCCGCGTGCCGCTGGTTGCGTCGGGCGGCGCGGGCAAGCCGGAAGATTTCGTGGCGGTGTTTCGCGAGGCTGAGGCCGACGCCGCGCTCGCCGCGAGCGTGTTCCATACGGACGCGATCCGGATTCCCGACCTGAAGGCGTACTTGCAGCAACAGAACATTACGGTGCGGACATGAACGAAGCAGCGATCGAAGCGCTGGACTGGGAGAAGGGCGGCGGCCTGCTGCCCGCGGTCATACAGGACGCCGACACGGGCACGGTGCTGATGGTCGGCTACCAGGATCGCGCCGCGCTGCGCGCCACGCTCGAACGGCGGCGCGTGGTGTTCTTCAGCCGCTCGCGGCAGGAGCTCTGGGAGAAAGGTGAGACGTCCGGCAATCACCTGCACCTGGTGGCGGTTACCGCGGACTGCGACTCGGACGCACTGCTGATCCGCGCGCGACCCGCCGGGCCGACCTGCCATACGAACAACAAGGCGTGCTTTGCCGATTCCGAGCCGCCGCTGGCAATGCTGGCGGAGCTCGAGCGGACGGTCACCGAGCGCGCGGCGGAACGGGGTCCGTCCGGCTCGTACACCGCGAAGATGCTCGCGGCGGGTGTCGAGCGGATCGCGAAGAAGGTGGGCGAGGAGGGCGTCGAAACCGCGCTGGCCGGGGTCGTGGGTGACGACGATGCCCTGGCGGGCGAGGCCGCGGATCTCCTGTACCACCTCGTCCTGCTGTTGCAGTCGCGCGGGATGCGGCTCGCGGACGTGGCGGGGACGCTGGCGGCGCGGCGGAGGTAAGGCGGCTCACTCGTTGTTGCACGACCGAAAGTCGTTCGCCTTCAGCCGTGCCCATTTCAGTAGTGCGCTGACGTCCAGCATACCGATCGAATCGGCCTCGAGGCTCAGGAACTCCAGCGCGGCGGAGATGGAACGGGCGGCCTGCTCCGGAGTTTCGTCCATGATCAGGGGCGGTTCTTCATCCGGTTCCGGGCGTCTTTCCGTCATGCGGCTATCGAGACGTCGGTTCGGAGGACGGGACCGCCGATCGCGGCGCGGCGTCGCAGCTCATCGAGAACCTCGGGAGCGACGGTGAGATAAGCCGCCACGGTGGCGAGGCGTCCGAAGGTGCGGTGCGGCCCCAGTACTTGCACCTGGCAACCTGCCTTGACGACGACGCATTTCAGCAGTCGTTCCGCCATCACGGCCAGGTAGCGGTCGATGCCGTGCTCCAGACCGTACTCCTGCATCGCGCACAGGATCTCCGCGACGGCTCGCCGCCGCGCGTTCGGGGTCAGTCCCTGGTCGCAGCCGAACCGGGTGGCTTCCCAAACGGAATCGGATTCCGGCAGCTCACCGGGCACGAGGTCCGGCCACAGTTGCTGAACCATGTACGGGCGCGTCGTGGGCAGCAGCCGCGCAACACCTCGGGTCACTCCGTCATTGTCCACCCAGAGGAGGTATTCCGCAGCAGGTGTATCGAACTGGTCGTGTTCCAGCCCCCGTACCGTCGGGACGTCCCATCCCTGCCGTTCGACGAAGAGTCGATGGCGCAGGCGGTGATGCGAAATCCACGCCTCGCCGTGCAGATGAGCATTCTCCCAGTTGAGACGGATGACAGCCAAGTTCATCAAACGCCGCCGTGAAACACGGCGTTGATGAAAGCACGATGGACACGCCTGCGCACCTACCAAATCAGGTAGGCGTCTCTAGTTAAAGGCTCTGTTTAAAGGTCGATGAGCCCAAAGCGTAGCGCCTTGGCCACCGCCGCGATGCGCGTGTTTGTTTCGAGTTTCCTGAAAGCGCTTTTGATGTGGTAGTTGACGGTGTTCTCGCTGATGTTGAGGATCCTGCTGATCTCCCACGACGATTTGCTCTGCATTGCCCACTGGAGGCATTCGCGCTCTCTCGGCGTGAGCTCAGGGATACGGCGATGCGCCAAGGCCGATCGTCCGACCTCGCTGTAGGCGAAGTGAAACTGGGTAGCAAGCGCCGCCAGCTTCTGCAGCTCGGCAGCAGGCTCGGGATGGCCATCGCCCGCGGCGAAGGTCAGGAGGCAAACGCTGCCGTGCGGACCGTGCAGCGGAACCCCGACGCCGTCTTTCAGTTTTGCTTCTTCGGCCTGGCGCATGATCGCCTGCTGGCTGCCGTCCAGCTCGAACAGCGTATCCAGAGTGTCCCAAAGGAATGGCCTGTCGAGCTCGCGTGCGTACAGGACGACGGGGTCCTTTACCTGGTAGCTCTGCTCGAAGTAGTAGTCGGTCCAGGAAGCGGGATAGTTGAGCGCCACTGCCGGCGCCGGATTATTCCCGGCGACATAGCGCTCGTGCCCGGTGAGTGCGCAGTAGGCATACCGGTCGAAACCAAGCTCGCCCGC
>DATABW010000465.1:0-11108 GCA_036259375.1 Woeseiaceae bacterium | reverse complement strand
CGCGAGCTGAATCATCATCCAGCGCGCCATGTCGTTGGCGCTGCTGGCGATGCCCCCGGCCGGCGCGGCATTGCGGCCCAGCGTGTCGCGTTCCTCCAGCGGCTCCTGGTCTCCCACGCCGCGAAACGCGCCGTTCAGGCGCGCGTGCGGCCAGGCGCGGTTCGGGTTTTCGAAGCGAGCGTCATGATCGGAAGTTGAATCGGCCATGCCGGCGGCCGCCAGCACCTCGTCGGCCATGAATTCCTCCCAGGTGCGCCCCGTCACTTCCTCGATGAGCTGCCCCGCGGCCATATAAAGGATGTTGTCGTAGGCATAGGCGCTGCGGAAGCTGGTTTCCGGCTCGATGTAGCGCAGGCGTTCCACGCTTTCGCGCCGCGAGAGATTCGTGCGCGGAACGAACAGCAGGTCGCCCGCGCCCAGGCCTAAGCCGCTGCGATGCACCAGCAGGTCGCGGATCGTGATCTCGCGCGTGACCCACGGGTCGTACATCTTGAACCATGGCATGTGCTCGATCACCGGATCGTCCCAGGCGATGTGCCCCTGATCGACGAGCAGGGCCAACGCCGCGACCGTGAACGCCTTGCCGGTGGAGCCGGTCGGGAAGATCGTGTCGGCGTCGACTCGTTCGCGCCCGCCGAGCTTGCGCACGCCGAAGCCGCGCGCGAAGGTCACCTCGCCGTTCTCTACGACGGCGATCGCCATACCCGGCACGCCGGCCGCTTTGCGCACCTCTTCGGCACGCGCAGCGAAATTCCCGGGCGGTGCCGCGTTTGCAGGCAGTACCGGCAGTACCAGCCACAGCGCGGCCACAGCCGCGCAGTAGGTCACTCGCATCCTCGATTTCACTTTGCTTCTCCTTGGCGATTCGTCACCCGCTCTGTAGGCAGGCTATCCGAGGCATTCGTCCACCAGGCGCTCGAAAGCACCGCCGCCGCGCATCGGGTCCGCCACCGGGCGGTTCAGCCGCGCCGATTCGGCCGCCATCAGCCGCCGCGCCTCGTCGTCTGCCAGGTGTGACGTCTTGAGCGACACGCCGCCGCAGCGGATATCCGGGTTGGTGCGCCGCCCGAGCCGCAGGGTCAGCTCTATGGTCTCCTCGAGGCCCGGCAGCGCGTAATCCGGCATGCCCAATACCGAGCGGCGCGCTGGGTCGTCGCAGACCACGATGACATCGGGCTGGCTGCCGTGCAGGAGGCCGAGCGAGACGCCCGCGAACGCAGGGTGAAAGAGCGAGCCCTGGCCTTCGATCACGTCCCAGTGACCGGGCGCGGCGTCCGGGCTCAAGAGTTCGGCCGCGCCGGCCTCGAAATCGCTGACGACCGCGTCCATCGGAATGCCGGCACCGGCAATCAGGATCCCGGTTTGGCCAGTTGCGCGGAAATCCGCGTCGACGCCACGCGCCGTGAAGGCGCGCGCGAGCGCCAGGGCGGTGTACTTCTTGCCAAGGGCACAGTCCGTCCCGACGGTCAGCAGCCGCTTGCCGGAGCGCCTGCGCCCGGCCGCCGTGGGGATATTGGCGGGCGGCCGTCGCACGTCGATCAGGCGGCGCCCTTGCTTCTGCGCCGCCTCCGCCAGCGGCGGCGAATCGGCCAGCCGCGCGTGCATGCCGGACACGATGTCCAGACCTGCGCCCAGCGCTTCGACGAGCGGCGGAATCCAGCTGTCCTGCAGCGTGCCGCCGGCGTTTACGACGCCAATGACCAGCGCGCGTGCGCCGCGGGCCACCGCCTCCGCCGCCCTGAGGAAAGGCAGGCCGACGCTCAGCCCGCCGTGGCCGCAGGCATATTCGCCCAGGCAGCGCTCCGGCGTCCAATCCCGCAGGCCGAAGGCCGTCTTGGCAAAAGCCGGTTCGGCAACGTCGCCGAGAAAGAGCAGGTATGGCTGTGGCAGCTCCTCCATCCGGCCCGGCTGCCGGGCAGCCGCTTGGACACTCATGCGCTCGTCAGAACTCCACACCGACGGTAAGGCCGATGGTGAGCGGGCGAATGATCGAGACCTGGGCCGCGTCTCCGGGCACGCCGGGGCCGAAGCCGCCGAGAGACAGAATGCCCGGCTCGTCGGTGAGGTTCCGCCCGTAGAGTTCGACGGTCCAGCGGCCCGTGTCGACGCCGGCCCTGAGATCGAGCGTCGTATACGACGGCGCGAAGCGTATCGGGTCGGCGGGGCCCGGCTCTCCGAAGCCGCTGCTGCGCTCACCCGTGTAGCTCACGTCACCGCCCACCCAGGCGGTCACGTCGCCGAAGGGCATCCACTCGTAGTCCACCGCGAGCGTCGTGCTCCAGTCCGGGATCCACGGCAGCGGATCGCCGTCGAGCCCGCCGACGACGGGATCGGTGTCCTGCTCCAGGTAGGCGTCCGTCCACGCGCCGTTCAGCGAGACCTGCACGCCTTCGAGCGGCCGCGCGGTGGCGGTGAACTCCAGGCCCTTGCTCACCGCGGCGCCGCCGTTCGCGTTGAAACCGACGTTATCGATTACCGCGAAGAGCTGGATGTCCTCCCAATCCTGCCAGAACGCCGCAACATCCAACGTAACGCCGGCATCCGGCCAGTCGGACTTGAGGCCGACTTCGTAGCTCGTGAGGCTATCCGAGTCATAGCTCCCCGGCACGCCCGGCGGCGTGCCAGGCGGCAGCACGTTCGGGCCTCCCGGGCGATAGCCGGTGGCGATGCGCGCGTAGAGCGCGTGCTCGTCCGCGAGCTCGAAGCGCGGCGCGAAGGACCAGGTGAACACGTCCTCTGAAGAGTTCGCCTCGTCGAAATTGATCACGCCTCCGCCTATCCCCGTCTGGTCGAGCACCTGGGACGCGCTCTGCTCGTTGCGGCTCGCGCGGCCGCCGAGGCCGAGCTCGAAGCGATCCGTCACGTGCCAGGTGGCGTTCCCGAAGGCCGCGTACTCGTCGTAGTCCGATGTCAGGCTTGCGCCGAGGAGCATCGGCACGCCTTCGGCAATCGTGTCGGTGCCCGCTTCGGCCGCGAAGATCTGCTGCGGGTCGATTCCCGACTCTTCCCGCGTGAAGTACAAGCCGGCAAGCCACTCGACTGCCTGGCCGTCGGGCGATGCAAAGCGGATTTCCTGCGTGAACTTGTCCGTTGCGGTGACCTGCTGCTGGAGCGCCGAGAGCGGCCGCGTGGCCGGATCGCCGTAGAGCAGCGTTGCGACCTGGGCGAGGTTGAGGCCGGGACCGGCGACGAGGAGCGCGACATCGTCCTGGAAGTCCTGTTCAAAGGTGCTGAAG
The DNA here is from genome assembly GCA_036259375.1 of Woeseiaceae bacterium. Taxonomy (GTDB): domain Bacteria; phylum Pseudomonadota; class Gammaproteobacteria; order Steroidobacterales; family Woeseiaceae; genus IDS-8. The sequence continues at coordinate 7,872 of DATABW010000465.1, read as the reverse complement.
CTGGTCGAGGAAAGCAGACTGCCGGCATCGAGGTCCCAGTTCAGCTCGGCGCTGTAGATCCGGTACTCGGTATCCGTGGGCTCGCGATGGTACTGCGACCGCACCATGCCGCCGTACAGCGGCTCGTATGTTTCGGGATCGGCTTCGAACAAGTCCGATCCGCCGCTCTCGATGTTCTGGAACATCGCGGTGACCTCGGCCGTAAAGCCGGCGCCCGTGTCGAACAGGCCGGATACGCGCCCGCCGAACGTGTCGGTCTCGTTCAGGTCGTCGATGAGCTGGCTGCCGTCGACGATGTTATTCGCCGGGTCGGTAAGGCTCGGGATGGGGTTGTTGCCGATCGAATCGATGAAGCCGTCGTCGAAGCGGTAGAAGCCGCTTGCGCGCACCGCGAAATTCTCGGAGAGCGGCACGTTTACAAGGCTCCTGGCCGACCAGCCGAGGCCGCCGGATTCGACGTCCTCGATCCCTGCCTGCGCCCGGAATTCGAACGCCTCGGTGCTCGGGGCGTTGGTCACGAACCGGAGTACGCCGCCGAGCGAGCTTGCGCCGTACAAGGTACCCTGCGGACCTCTCAGCACCTCCAGCCGCGCGACGTCGAAGGTATCGAAATCGCCGGCGAGAATCGCGGCATTGGCGAGGCCGGTGCTGGAGCCGAATGGCACCTCGTCCACGTACACGCCCACGGTCGAGGCGACGCCGCCCGTGTTGACGCCGCGCAGGCTGATGCGCGAAACGCCCGGCGTGCTGCTTTGGAGGCTCAGTCCCGGAACGAGTTGGAGGTAATCTTCAAAATCGTTCGCCTGCTGCCGTTCGAGGAGCTCGGCGCTTACGACCGTGATCGACTGCGGGATTTCCATCAGCGTCTGCTCCCGCTTTTGCGCGGTCACGACGATCTGTTCGAGGTCGCGGTCGGGTCCGGCGTCAGGCTCCTGGGAGCGCGCGCCGCCGGCCGCCAGTACCAGGGCCCCAATTGCAGCGGGCCATGCCATCAGTGGGGACAATCCAGTCGGGCGGTTCATGGCCATCTCCTCTGTAACGTGCGTAATCGCCTTCTGCGGCATGTGCCGCGCCACACCGAATCGGGCGGGGCCGGTGATTTCTTCTCATGCAGGTCGCGATCCTACAAAGGACATCATGATCCTGAATGGAAACATGCACAACCCCCTGCGCTGCGGGTGGCGGCTCGTCCGGGCTTCAGTAGTGGGTGTCGAACCCGATCAGGTGGAAGACCAGCGCCACCCAGAGCACGGCGCCGAAGGCGATTACCAGCACCAGGCTCCAGACCTTCGCCGGCCAGCGGCGCTCGCCCGTCCACACGCGCCACGCGTGCCGCAGCGAGACGACGAAGGACCCCACCAGGACGATCAGGCTCAGGAGCTGCAGCGCCATCAGCCAGGCGTCAAGGACGCCCGAGAGCATCCCCAGGTCCGAAAACATGGTCGAGATGGTCACCATCCACGCGGCGATGACGGCGAGCGTCACGATGGAGGCGATTTTCGTCCAGCGGTAGACGCTGAGATCCGCGCCCGCGAACAGGGCGGGCTGGGCGTAGCGCCGGCGGACGATCGCCTTCACCGGCCACAGGAGCGCAGTCAGGAGCAGCGCGACAAGGCTCGCGCTCACGAGCGGCAGCAGCCAGCTCGAGGACTTCCACCAGGGCGCGGGGTCGAACACCATGAACGGCGACAGCCCGTCGATGCTGAAACGACGCACGACACCGTCCTGCACGACGGCAGCCAGCTGCTGCTCGCCGCGACTTTCCAGCCACACGAACGGGGCGATTTCGCGCCAGACCGTCGGTTTGCCTGAGAAATCGTCGAAGAACGGCACGCTGATGGTGCCATCGCCGTTGTCGATCACCTTCACCTGTCCGACGAGACCGAGCGCGGACAAAAAGCTCGTTTCCGCACGCCGCGAGTTGACATAGGTGCCGGCCATCATCGCCGCATGCTCTTCGGCGGTTGCCTCGTCCACCGTGCCGGAAGGCTCCGGCCCCGGCAGATAACGATCTGCAAACATTTCGTACAGCGCCATGCGGATCCTGCTGGTGGCGCCGTCCCGGCCGGCGCTGTTCATCGAGATGAACAGGCCGACGCCGTCGTCGATGAACAGGTTCAGGTCCGAGTGGAACCACTGCGTGTCGCCGCCATGAGCGATCACATTGCGGCCGTTTACGTCGGACTCGTAGAACCCGAGCGCCATGCGGTGTAGCGGTGGGATCATGGTCAGCATCGTGCGGTGCATCTCGCGGACGGTCTCCGGCTCCAGGATCCGCACGCCGTCATAGGAGCCCTGCTGCAGGTGTGCGAGCATGAATTTCGCCATGTCGGAGCCACTTGCCGACAGGCTGCCGGCCGGCGCGGGATTCACGAGCTCGAATGCTTTTGCGTCACCCCAGGCCGTGGCATAACCGGCGGACATCTGCCCCTCGAAACGCTCCGGCAGCGGTTGCCGGAACGTCGCGTTGGCCATGCCGAGCGGCTCGAAGATGTGCGCATCCAGGTAATCGTCGAATGATTGGCCGGACACGCGCTCCACGATATAGCCCGCGAGTCCGGTCGCGTAGTTCGAATACGCCGGGGTAGTACCGACCCGAAAGATTCGCTCGGGCACCCAGCTCGCCAGGGATTCGCCGAGCGGCTGCAGGGCTGCCTCGTCTTCGAAGATCAGCGACTTCAGCCGTTCCTCGAAGCCCGCGGTATGCGTCATGATGTCGCGCAGTGTGATTGGCTCGCCGCTCGGCCCTTCCGGGATTTCGAAGTCGAGGTATTCGTTCACGTCAGTGTCGAGATCGAGCCTGCCGTCTTCGACCAGCTGCATGACGGCCGTCCACGTGAACAGCTTGGACACCGAGCCCGGACGGAACAGCGTGGACTCGGGATCGACGGGTGTGTTTTCCTCGACGTCGGCCAGCCCGTAGCCCTTCTGCAGCACGACCTCGCCCTTGCCGACGACCACCACGACGGCACCCGCGATGCCGCCGTCGGCCAGCGCGTAAGGCATGAAGCCGTCCAGCCACGCTTCGACATCGGCGCGCGTCAGCGTGGCCGCGCCGGGAGTTGCGATCTGCACGGTCTCGCGTTCCTCGTCGGGGACGAGCGGCTGCTCGGTGATTTCCTCCGGAGTGGTTTCTTCCGGCTGTTGCGCCAGCGCGGGAGCTGCCAGCGCGCATACGAAGGTGAGAATCGCGATGAGCGGGCAAAAGCGCATGTCTACTCCTCGGGCGAACGGTCGCAGTGCGGTTCGGCGCCGGGCGTTGTGCGTTCGTATGGAGAGTGCCGGCGCGGTTGAATACCATCCCAGACAGGATACAATGCGCCTATCTGGAAAATTGTCAAGTCTCCCGGAGGCAATCGTGCGCAGACGTTCGGTCGCGGCGTGCTGCTTGTTGGTGTTCCTGCCGCCTCTGGCGAGCGGCTGTGGCCAGTTCGATGCCGCCGAGGCGCCTGCCGAGGCACCGGCGAGCGCCGCAGCGGCGCCCGCCGTCACGCGCGGTACGTTTCGTATTAAGCCGCAGCGCCCGATCGAGGAGCTGAAGCGCGAAGCGCTGGCGGCGGAGCCGCCGGAGCAAGCGGGCGAGTTCCGCGCCCCCGAGCTCGTCGACCTGGCGGCGCTCGATCCGACGATCAAGCTCGACGTTCGCTATGCGACCACCGACAACTTCCTCGGCACCCGTCTCTATGACGAGCCGCGCGCATTCCTGCAGCGGCCCGCCGCCGACGCGCTGGTGCGGGCGCATCGCGCGGCGAAGGAGCACGGCTACGCGCTCATGATCCATGACGCTTATCGGCCGTGGTGGGTGACCAAGGTGTTCTGGGACGCGACGCCGCCGGAGCTTCGTGAGTTCGTCGCGAACCCCGCCGAGGGCTCGCTGCACAACCGCGGCGCCGCCGTGGACCTGACACTGTACGATCTCGATACCGGCATGGCCGTGCAAATGCCCGGCCTGTACGATGAGATGACCGAGCGGTCGTACCCCGACTACACGGGCGGCACCTCGGAGCAGCGGCAACGCCGCGACCTGCTGCGCCGGCTCATGGAGGCGCAGGGGTTTACCGTGTACGAATCGGAGTGGTGGCACTTCGATCACGAGGACTGGCGGGAGTACCCGGTGCTGAACCTGACCTTCGAAGAACTCGATGCGGCGACTTGATCTCAGGCCCGGACAGGAGCTCTCAAAAACCATGAGTAACGATCGGCCCACGCTCGGCACGCTGCTGAAGAACTTGAGGCAGCGCAACGGCTGGACCCTGAAGGAAATGAGCGAACGGACCGACATTCCGCTGTCGACGCTCTCCAAGGTCGAACACGACCGCCTCACGCTCACCTACGACAAGCTGCTCCGCTTGAGCCAGCGCCTCAACATGCGCCTGTCGGAGCTGTTCGCCGAACCGGAGGACGCCGCAGAGCCGGCCGTCACCGCGCGCCGCAGCATCGGCCGCATTGGGGATGCGGTGCGCGTCGAGACGAAAAACTACGACTACCACTACCTCTGCACGGAGCTCCGCAAAAAGCGGATGATTCCCATCCTTACCCGCATCCGCGCGAAGAGCGTCGAGGATTTCGGCGAGCTCGTGCGGCACTCCGGCGAGGAATTCATCTACGTCATCGAGGGCCGCATCGTCGTGCACACGGAGTTCTATGATCCGGTCACGCTCGAGCAGGGCGCGTCGATCTACATCGACAGCAACATGGGCCACGCCTACGTCGTCGCGGAAGGCTTCGATGAAGCGGTGATACTCGGCGTGTGTTCAAGCGCGGATGAAGGCCTCATGGCGTCATTGATGAACCTGCACCCGGAAGAGGAACGCGCCGCCAGCTGACGCGCGCGCGGCGACCGGCACCAGCCGCCTGCTTGGCCATCGCCCGCGCGACGCGGTATCGTTGGCGCCCGTTTCCAAAGGGAGAGCCGGGTGATATCCAGGAAGTCAGCGTGCCTGCTCGCATGCATCGTGATGACCGCCGCCAGTGCGGCGGCGACGGACGATCCGATCATGAACGCCGGCGCGCCGATGTACCCGGTCGACGTGCGTTACGACGCGTCCGTCCCCACCCCTGAGAACGTGCTGGGCCACGAACTCGGCGCGGCGCCCGTGCGGCATCACGAGCTGGTCGACTACATCACATCCGTCGCGGAAGCATCGGACCGAATGACGGTGGAGGTGATCGGCTATTCCCACGAACGCCGCCCGATCCTCTTCGTGGTCGTCACGTCGCCGGAGAACCACGCTCGGCTGGAGGCCATCCGGACACGCCACCTGGCGCTGACCGAGCCATCTGCGGGTCAGGAGGTCGAGCCCGACATGCCGGTCGTCACGTGGCTCAACTACGGTGTGCACGGCGCGGAGGGCAGCGGCATGGATGCTTCGCTGCCGACGATCTATCACCTCGCGGCCGCACAGGGATCGGACATCGAGCGTATTCTCGACGAAAGCGTCATCCTCATCACGGCCGTGTTCAACCCGGACGGGCATGCGAAGCGGATCGCGTGGCTGGATGCGTACGGGAGCGAGGTCGTGAACGCCGATCCGCAGCACGTCGAGCACAATTTCAACTGGCAGTTCGCGCGCACCAATCATTACTGGTTCGACCTGAACCGCCAGTGGTTGCCGGTGACACAGCCGGAGCCGCGCGCCTGGATGAAAAAATGGCATGAGTGGCGGCCAAACCTGACGGTCGATTATCACGAGATGGGATCGGAATCGACCTACTACTTCCATCCCGGCGTGCCGACCCGGACCAACCCGCTGGTAACCGACGAGGGCAAGCGGCTGATGCAGGAGGTGGTGAGTACGTCCGAGGCGTTCCTGGACTCCGAGGCGCGGCTTTACTTCCATGGCGAGAGCTTCGACAACTACTACATCGGCAAAGGATCGACTTTTCCCTACGTGAACGGCGGCGTGGGGATTCTTTTCGAGGCCGCTACGACGGTCGGCCTGGAAATCGAAACGCCGAACGGGCTGCGCACTTTTCGCGAAAACATCCGCAAGCATTTCCGCACCGGACTGGCGAGCATCGAGGGAGCGCTCGAACTGCGCCCTGAGCTGCTCGCCTACCAGAAGGAATTCTACGGATCGGCACTCGACGAGGCCGGAGACGCGGCCGTGCAGGCGTACGTCTTCGCCGCACCGCAGGACCCGGCGCGCCTCTATTTCTTCCTCGATATGCTCGACTACCACCGGATACGGGCGTATCGCCTTGCGGAGGAGATCACGGAAGGCGGCATCACCTTCCGGCCGGGCGAGGCCATGATCGTGCCGGTCGCGCAGCCGCAGTACCGGCTCATCCGCGGCATCTTCGAAACGGTGCAGGAATTCGAGGACAAGACGTTCTACGACGTCTCCACATGGACGATGCCGCTGGCGTTCGACCTTCAGTACGCGCCTCTTTCCGGCCGCCGCTTCGATTCCGACCTCCTCGGCGCCACGGCGTCCCCCGAACTGCCGGTGGCGGAACCGCCCGACACGGCGAGCTACGCCTATGCGTTCTCCTGGGCCGGCTACTTCGCGCCGCGCGCGCTGAACCGTGTGCTGCAGGCTGACCTCCTGGCCAAGGTCGCCACCAAACCCGTCACCGCCGTCACCACGCGAGGCCGTGTGGCCCTGCCGCGGGGCAGCATCCTCGTGCCCTTCGACCGGCAGCGAACGTCGCGCCAGGCGATCCACGAAATCATGCGGACGATTGCCGCCGAGGACGGAATCTTCGTGCACGCGGTCGAATCCGGCGCGAGCGCCGACGGAACCGCCGGCGTCGACATCGGCGGGCCGTCGTTCCGGCCGCTCAAGCAGCCGAACGCGGTGATGGTCGTTGGTCGCGACGTCAACCTGTATGCAGCGGGAGAGATCTGGCATTTGCTCGATTTCCGCATGCAGATTCCGTTGACGATCCGCCACCGCGACCGGCTGGACAACTTCGACTGGAAGCCCTACACGCACGTCATCTTCCCGGGCGGCGAGTACGGCAGTGAAGAATCCCCCTACCTGCCGGATTACCTGCCGAGACTGCGCCAGTGGGTGAACGAGGGCGGCACCGTCATAGGGCAGCGAGAAGCCGCCCACTGGCTGCGTGCGCAGGTGCTGGACTTCGTCGAAACGGAAAGCGACCCACTGTCCAGGCCCGAGGAGCACGCCGCGCCGGCCGCCGAGTTGCCGTCGGGCCATGACCCCTATCTCACGACCGGCGACGTCGAGCCTTATCGTTTTCCCTACGCGGAGAAAGAAGACAGGGATGCCATAGAAGTCATCGGCGGCGCCATTTTCGCGGGCGATCTCGACATTACGCATCCACTGGGCTTCGGCTACAGCGATCGCAATATCGCGCTACCGAAGGACCTGAAGGACGTACTCGAACGTCCCGCAAATCCGTACGCCACGGTAATCGCCTACGCGACCCCGCCGGTGCTGTCGGGATATGCGTCCGAGGCCAACCGCATCATGCTCGAGGGCACCGCTGCGTTGATCGCGGAACGCAAGCGGCAGGGCAGCATCATCCTGTTCGCCGATGATCCCAACTTCCGCGCCTACTGGTACGGTACGAACAAGCTGTTCCTGAACGCACTGTTCTTCTCGACGGCTTTCGACCCCCTGCCCGAGCAATGAGCCAGGGCGTGATCGCTGAAACGGGGCGACATGCCGTTTGCGCGGCACGCCCAATGGCGAGCATCCGGTGCGCGGCGATCCGGTGCATGCGGCGATGACGGAGAGTGCCGGCCGCGTGCTGGTTCCGGGCCGGACCTGCTGGCGCATCGAGCCGGCCGGGCGTTTTGCCCTGATAATCGACGCCGCCGAGTATTTCAGGCATGTGAAGGCTGCCATGCTGCAAGCCAGGTCGCGGATCCTCCTGATCGGCTGGGACTTCGACGTGCGCATC
>DATABW010000464.1:0-5971 GCA_036259375.1 Woeseiaceae bacterium | reverse complement strand
AGCACGCCGCCCCGCGGCGACGAGCCATAGGCGTTGCCGTGCTTCAGGGCGTCGCCGGCGCGGTCGACGCCGGGTCCCTTGCCATACCAGATGCCGAACACGGCATCGACCGTCTTGTCCGGGTCGGCCTCCACCTGCTGCGAGCCGAGTATGGCCGTTGCGGCCAGATCTTCATTGACTGCCGGCAGGAATTCGACGTTGTTCGCCGCCAGCTCCTCGCGCGCCCGCCAGAGTTCCAGGTCATAGGCCGCAAGAGGCGACCCGCGATAGCCCGAGATGAAGCCGGCCGTGTTGAGGCCCGCGGCACGGTCGAGGGCACGTTGCATGAGCGGTATTCGCACCAGCGCCTGCGTGCCGGTCAGGAACACGCGTCCCGACGTCCGCCGGTAGCGGTCCAACAGTTCGTAGCGGTCTAGCGGTGTCGGGTGCCTGAGGGGCTGCGCGCTGGCCATCGTCGCTCCGGAAGCAGGTTTTGCAAGCGTCCCATGTTGGCAGAATCCCGACGAAATGGGTTGCCATTCTAGCCCGCAGCAGCGGGCAGTACCGGTATGATGTACCGAATATCTGCCCGAAAATGGTACAATATTGCAAAATCTCCATCGGAGCAGCACGTGCAACTGGACCGGAAAGACCGGGCGATCCTGAAGGCGCTGCAGCAGGACAGCCGCCTCACCATGCAGCAGCTGGCCGATCTCACCGGCATGTCGAGCTCCGCCTGCTGGCGCCGCGTGCGCAGCCTCGAGGAGTCCGGTGTGATCGATCGCTACGCCGTGCTCGTCAACCCGCAGAAGGCAGGGTTTTCGCTGTCGTCAATGACGCTGGTCTCGCTGGCCCGGCACGAGGAGAAGCACGTCGAAAATTTCGTGAAGGAAGTCGCCCGCCATCCGGAGGTGCTCGAGTGCTTCGCCACCAGCGGAGAGGCAGACTTTCATCTCCGGGTAGTCGTCGAGGATATTGACGCCTACAACCGTTTTCTTGACGACTTCATTTTCAAGCTCCCGGGCGTATCGCAGGTGCGTTCGAATATCGTCCTGAAGGAAATCAAGCTGGATACGGCCTTGCCGTTCCGGGACTGAAACCTGCTGTTACGAGGCGCTGATCGAGGTCCACTCGGCGGTCGTCGCCACCATCGTCAGGACGTCGTACGCGGCCACGAGCGCGTCGTCCTGGTTGGTCACCTCGGTATCCCAGCGCACTTCGCCGTAGCCGGCGCCCTCGCGCAGCGTCTTCTGCTTGCAGGTCAGCCTAACTTTCAGCGAATCGCCGTAGTTGACCGGCTGCGCGAAACGGAGATCGTCCAGGCCGTAGTTGGCGAGCACCGGCCCGAAATCCGGATCGACGAACAGCCCTGCCGCGAAAGAAACGATCAGGTAGCCGTGCGCAACGCGACCTTCGAAGAAAGGGTTCTTTTTTGCAGCCTCCTCGTCGGTGTGTGCATAGAACCTGTCGCCGGTGAATTCGGCGAAGTGGTTGATATCCTCCAACGTCACGACCCGGGGCTCGGAGTGGAACGTGTCGCCGATCCGGAGTTGCTCGAACGTTTTCCTGAACGGGTGCACGCCGGGATCGCTTTCCTCGGCACCGCGTATCCAGCGTCCGGCAGTGCGCGTCAGTGTTTCCGGCGAACCCTGCAGCGCCGTGCGCTGCATGTAATGCAGAACGCCGCGCACGCCGCCGAGTTCCTCGCCGCCCCCGGCGCGCCCGGGACCGCCGTGAACCAGGTGGGGCAGCGGCGACCCGTGGCCGGTCGATTCGCCGGCGCAGTGACGGTTGATCACCAGTATTCGGCCGTGATGGGCGGCCGTTCCGAGAACGAGCTCGCGCGCAACTCGATCGTCGTTCGTGACGATTGATTCGCAGAGGCTGCCGGCGCCGAGGCGTGACAGCTCGATGGCTTCGTCGAGGTTTTCGTAAGGCAGGACGGTGCTCACGGGGCCGAAGGCTTCGACGGAGTGCACGGCTCGCGATGTGATCGGCCGTTCGCACAACAGCAGCGTCGGCATGAAAAACGCGCCTTTGCGCGCGTCCGCATCGAATAGCTCGAAATCTTCGCGGTTGCCGTACATGACCTCCGCCTCCGCGGCGAGATCGCCGACGCGCGCGCGAACTTCGTCGCGTTGACTGAGGCTCGCCAAAGCGCCCATGTCGACGTCCTTGCTCGCCGGATTGCCCATCCGAACTTTGCCGAGCTCCGTGGAAAGCGAGCGGACGAGATCCGCGCTGAACGCCGCCGGTGCGATGATGCGGCGGATGGCCGTGCACTTCTGGCCGGCCTTGCTGACCATCTCGCGCTTCACCTCCGCTATGAACAGGTCGAATTCGGGCGTACCCGGCACGGCGTCAGGTCCCAGGATCGAGGCGTTGATCGAATCCGTCTCCGCCGTAAACCGCACCGATTCCGCGACCACGCGGGGGTGCTGCATGAGCTTCACCGCCGTGCTTTTCGAACCGGTGAATGCAACCGTGTCCTGGTTCGTGAGGTGATCGAAGAGGTCGCCGACACCGCCGCAAATCAGTTGAATCGCGCCTTCCGGTAAAATGCCCGACTCCGCGATGCGCCGCGCCATGAGTTCCGTGAGGTAAGCCGTGGTCGAGGCCGGTTTCACGATGGCCGGCACCCCGGCGAGGATCGTCGGAGCCAGCTTCTCCAGCATGCCCCAGCAGGGGAAATTGAAGGCGTTGATGTGTACCGCGGCGCCGAGCCGCGGCGTGTAGACGTGCTGGCCGACGAAGCTGCCCTTCTTGGACAACAGCTCCGGCTTGCCGTCGAGGTAGACGTGCCCGTTCGGCATCTCCCGGCGGCCCTTGCTGGAGAACACGAACAGGGTGGAAATGCCGCCGTCTATGTCGATCCAGCTGTCCATTCTGGTTGCGCCGGTGTCGGTGGACAGCGCATAGAACTCCTTTTTGTGTTCCGTCAGATGCAGGGCGAGCGCCTTCAGCATCAGCGCCCGCTCGTGAAAGGTGTGGCGGCGAAGGTTCGGGCCGCCAACGCGGCGGGCGTGGTCCAGCATGGAGGCGAAATCGAGCCCCTCGCTCGTCAGCGCCGCGATGGTTCGCCCGTCGACGGCACTCACGAGGGGCGCACCGTCGCCCGAGCCGGCCACCCACCGATCCTGCACAAAGTTCTCGAGCTTCATCGCTCGGTTCCTCTCAGACACGAAAAGTGGAATAATTTCGACGATACCGTATCACATCGGATAGTACGGCCAGACACGATCAAAACCAAAGTGCCCAGTTCGCTGGCAGCCGCCACCCGGTCGCTCGTTGCGGAGTTTCGCTCGCGCCCCACTCCTCGCGCCGGCTCGCTCATCATCACCCTGTACGGCGACGCGATCGCGCCAAGGGGCGGCACCGCCTGGATCGGCAGCCTGATCCGGGTGCTCGCCGATTTCGGCATCAGCGAACGGCTGGTGCGCACCTCGGTGTTCCGGCTGGCCCGCGACGGCTGGCTGGAGGCGGAGCAGGTCGGGCGCCGCAGCTATTACCGCCTCACCGACGCCGGCGCCGAACGGTTCCGCGAAGCCACACATCGCATCTACGGCGAGCCGCGACAGACCTGGTCGGGCGAATGGTGCCTGGTGCTGACGGCAGGACTCGCGAGCGAGCGCCGGGATGCGGTGCGGAAGGAGCTGTCATGGCTCGGGTTCGGCCCGATGTCGGCTGACGTGATGGCGCATCCTTCGCCCGATCTCGGGGACGTCGAGTCCCTGCTCGCGCGCGTGGGCGCGCTGGACGAGGTCGTGATCCTGACCGGGCGAGCGATCGGCGGCGCGAAGAACGGGGCGCTGCGTGAACTGGTGCGCCGGAGCTGGAACCTCGGCGATATCGAGGCGCGGTACGAGGAATTTCTCGGACGGTTCCGGCCGGTATTCAGGGCCGCACGGGTCGCGCGGGCGATCGAACCGGCGACGGCCTTCCAGGTTCGCACACTGCTCCTGCAGGAGTACCGGAAAGTCCTGCTGCGCGACCCGTTGCTCCCGGCTGAACTGCTGCCGAAAGGCTGGCACGGGGTGCCGGCGTACCAGCTTTGCCGCAACCTGTACCGCCGGGTTCATGCCGCGGCCGACGACTACCTGGGCCTGACGATGGAAACGGCCGACGGCCCGCTGCCGCCGCCCGCGCCCGATTTTTACGCGCGCTTCGGCGGGCTTTAGCAGGTGCCGGCTTTGCAGTTGTTGCCATTTCTGCGGAATGGCAACAACCAACCCGGCACCACGAGGAGATGACAATGGACGAACTCGAGTTGGCGCGGCGCTGCGCGGAGGCGATGTGGGCTGACGACAAGGCGGCGCAGGCCCTCGGCATCCGCGTCGAGGTGACGGCTCCCGGCGCGGTCCGTGCGACGATGGAGGTGACCGCTGCCATGATCAACGGGCACGACGTCTGCCACGGGGGCTACCTTTTCACGCTTGCCGATACCGCCTTCGCGTTCGCCTGCAACGCCTACGGGCGGGTCTCACTCGCCGCCGCCGCCTCGATCGACTTCCTCCGCCCCGCGAAGCTGGGGGACCGCCTCACTGCGGAAGCTGCTGAACGCCACCGCGGCCGCCGCGCAGGGATCTACGAGGTGACGGTGATCGACCAGGACGACGCCGTCATCGCCCTCTTCCACGGCCGTTCCCACACCACCGACCGCCCGCTGCTTCCGTCTGCGGAGCAGGGCCGGGGAGCAGCCGGATCACCCGCAATCTGATACAGAAAACCTTGAAATCCAGCAGAAACCGTGACAGATTGGCGGGCAACGGTACCACGGAGCCGAGACGTGTACACGCAAGGCCTTGACCAGAAGCCCGATCCCGCAACGCCGGGCGACGACGCCGGGAAGCTCGCCCGGTTCCAGGCGCGGATCGACGTCGAAGACAAGATCGAGCCGAAGGATTTCATGCCGGAGGCCTACCGGAAAACGCTGGTGCGCCAGATCTCGCAGCATGCGCACTCGGAAATCATTGGTATGCAACCGGAAGGCAACTGGCTCACACGGGCGCCAACGCTCAGGCGCAAAGCCATTCTGCTGGCCAAGGTGCAGGACGAAGCAGGACACGGGCTCTATCTTTACGGCGCGGGCGAAACCCTCGGCACCTCGCGTGACCAGATGGTCGAGGATTTGCTGAGCGGCAGGGCGAAGTACTCGAGCATCTTCAATTACCCGACGCTCACCTGGGCGGATGTCGGCGCGATCGGCTGGCTCGTGGACGGCGCGGCGATCATGAACCAGATACCGATCTGCCGCTGTTCCTACGGACCGTACGCCCGTGCCATGGTCCGCATCTGCAAGGAGGAGAGCTTCCACCAGCGCCAGGGCTTCGAGATCATGCTCGAATTGTGCCGCGGCAGCAGCGAGCAAATGGAGATGGCGCAGGATGCCCTCAACCGATGGTGGTGGCCTTCTGTCATGATGTTCGGCCCGAGCGACAGCGAATCGAAGCATTCGGCGCAATCGATGGCTTGTAAAATCAAGCGTTTTTCCAACGACGAGCTGCGGCAGAAATTCGTCGACGCGACGGCGCCGCAAGCGGAGTTCCTCGGCCTGAAAATTCCGGACGACGAGCTCGTCCTGGACGAGGAGACGGGTCATTACCGGTTCGGCGAAATCCAGTGGCAGGAATTCTATGACGTGCTGGCGGGCAACGGGCCTTGCAATCGGCAGCGCCTGCAGCGGCGGCGCCAGGCGCACGAGGACGGTGCGTGGGTGCGCGAAGCGGCGCGCGCCTATGCCGAAAAGCAGCGGCCGGATTCCAGGCGGGGATTTGCAGCGTGAGCGACAAGTACTGGCCCCTTTACGAAGTCTTCGTCCGCTCCCGCTCGGGGCTGAGTCACCGGCACGTCGGCAGCGTGCACGCCGCGGACGACCAGATGGCGCTCGACCATGCGCGCGACGTCTACACGCGACGTAACGAGGGTGTCAGCATCTGGGTGGTGCGCTCCAGCGAGCTCGTCGCGTCCGATCCGGGGGAGGCCGCCGCTAGAT
>DATABW010000463.1:0-1728 GCA_036259375.1 Woeseiaceae bacterium | reverse complement strand
TAGAGCGGCACACTCGTCCTGGGCTGCTGCATGGTCGCGCCGTGCCCGGCGTGAGAATGCGATTGCGCCGGTGCGGCGAGCGGCCAGGACAGGGCGAGCGCGGTGCTCAGCGTGAAAGCATGCGTGGCAGCGGATCGGATCATGGAGCGTTCCTTTCTCTTGTGAGCGAGCGGCGAAGTGGCGTGCCGCGCTTCAATGGCCCGCATTATCCGGAATGGTCGAATGCGACGGATTGAAGGCTATCCGCGACTCGTATCCCTTTCATTTCCGCCCGGGATCGATTTGTATCCGCCTTGTTTCAGGGGTACGTCGAGCGCTGTTCGGGCGCCGATGCCTCGCGGTTTCGCTCTTTGCCGTGCAACACCGATCGCCTCCGGTCGCTTACTATTCGCTACCTGATCACCGAGGAGACCTTCATGCCGTTCTTCCAAAGAGGCAACGCGCGCATTCGTTACGAGGAGGCCGGCTCCGGCTTCCCGCTGTTCATCATCTACGGCGGCGGCCTGGACTCGAAGGTGACCTATGCCAATGGTCCTTTCGACGCCTTCGCGGAGTTCAAGGACGAGTACCGCTGCATCGCCATGGACCTGCGTAACGCCAACGGCGGCGAATCGACCGGGCCGCTCGACGTCGAGCAGCCGTGGAACATGCATACCGACGATCAGCTGGGCCTGCTCGATCACCTGAAGGTCGACCAGTATCTGGTGATGGGCTTCTGCATCGGTAACCCGCTCATCTGGAACCTCATGAAGCGCGCGCCCGGTCGGATCGTGGCATCCGTCCATGCGCAGCCGAGCGGTGTCGATCCGAACCTTCCCGGGCACTTTCTGAAGAACAATCTCGCGAACTGGGCGCCGAAGGTCATCGCGCGCCAGCCCGACCTCAAGATGGAGGTGGTGGAGCGATTTCTCACCCGGATGTATGGCGATGTCGACTTCGTACTGACCGTGACACGCGATTTCGTGCGCAGCTGCCAGACGCCCTTGCTCGTGCTGCCGGACAACACGCCGCCGCATCCTTACGCGACGGCGATGGAGATGGCGCGGCTCGCGCCCCGTGCGGAGGTGAGCCTCTTTCCGTGGAAGGACACGAAGGAGAATACGACCTTCGCAGTGAGGCACATTCGCACTTTCCTGCGCGCGTATCGGCCGAGCTGACGCCCGGATCAGGCCCGCCAGATGCTCGTCCACCCGATGCCGTAGCAGGCCTTTCAGAGGAGTCTTCGAATGACTTACACGACCACCGCTTCCGGACTGAAGCTCGAGGATGTCGTCGTCGGTTCGGGCGATGAGGCGACATCCGGCGATCAGGTCAGCGTGCACTACACCGGTTGGCTGTACGAGAACGATCAGGCCGGCCGCAAGTTCGATTCGAGCAAGGACCGTGGGGAACCGTTCGATTTCCCGCTCGGTGCCGGACACGTCATTCGTGGCTGGGACGAGGGGGTGGCCGGCATGAAAGTCGGCGGGACGCGCCGGATGATCATCCCGCCCGCGCTCGGATACGGGGCACGCGGAGCGGGCGGAGTGATTCCGCCGAATGCCACCTTGCTGTTCGAGGTGGAGCTGCTCGGCGTCTGACGGCGATTCACCTTCTGCTGTCTCGCGACCGGCTCACTCTGCTGCCTGACGATCGGCTCGCTCTGCTGGCCGCTTTCACGACCAGTGCGCGCGTCCGGGTCCGCTCTGGCCGTTTCCATTCGCGCGCTGTTGAACACGCAGTGCGGGT
>DATABW010000462.1:0-4719 GCA_036259375.1 Woeseiaceae bacterium | reverse complement strand
GCCGCGAGCAAGCTTCGAATTAACATGATGTTGTTTCCCCAAATCTGCTGGCGCAGCATCAGAGCGACGGCGCCCCGGGTCCGATGACGTAGAACGCCTGTCTGTGTACGGCAGAGGCGTCGCGATCGTTGTCTTCACCCGCCTTGACCCGGTTCGACTGGGCATTTGCCGTCGCAACGAAGTGATATGCCGCCATGCCGCTCCCAAGGCTGAATGCCCTGTCGGGCACGATGGTCGTGTTCTGGAATTGGATGAGCGTGTCGACCGAGTAGCCCGTACCCCCCACCGGGTATCGACCGAGGTCAATCGTGGGCACGGTCTGGTAGAACCCGCGGGAC
Source organism: Woeseiaceae bacterium (assembly GCA_036259375.1). Taxonomy (GTDB): domain Bacteria; phylum Pseudomonadota; class Gammaproteobacteria; order Steroidobacterales; family Woeseiaceae; genus IDS-8. The sequence continues at coordinate 4,381 of DATABW010000462.1, read as the reverse complement.
AATGCCAGCTCGAGCCCCGCTTCAGCGGCCTGGAAGGCGTTCTCCGAATTCTGGTCGTTGCGCGCGATAGCGAGCTCCGTAGTGGCGGTGTTCATCCCCGAAATGGCGAGTACCGTGACCACCACGAGGAGCACCAGTCCGACGACAAGTGCCGCACCGCGCTGTTTTCTGATTGCCGTTCTCATCGTCAGGTCCGCGTGTTGCGTAGAAGAATGGTCTTGGATACCTGCAGCCGCCGGAAATCGTCTCCGGGAACCCCGAGGTCCACGTTGCCGGGCTCGTAATCCCGGGTGTCGACGATGCCGTTCTCCCGATCGATGGAGCGAATGACGAGCCAGATGCGTGCAGTCATGATGCGCGCCGCCGCAACGAAGTCGGCGTGTGCAGGATCCAGAATGGCGGCGCCGGGATTTACGTAGCGGTCGACGTCGTTGTCCTGGTCCACGTCGATGCCGAACTGCACCTGTATGTTTTCGACGCCCGGTGCGACTTCCAGGTCCTGGATGGCGGGCGCGCCGGAATCGACCGTCAGCGTTTTGCGCCGCAGGGTCGGTACTCCCGGGATCAGCTCCGAACTGTCCGCAACGTAATACGAGTTGACGAGCAGGTCGTGCGTCGTGGAGTTGGCGGTGTCGAACCCGGCCGGCACGTTGCCGTCCCTGAACAGCTGCCCCTGGACGCGTGAAGTCTGGATCTGCACCCGCCCGTTGACAGGAGCGACGGGATCGAGAGTGGCCCGGCGGATCGTAAGCACGTCGGAGTTCGCCTGCTCCGCGCCGGCGGGGGTGGCAGCGCAGGGAAGGGCATAGGAGTTGTCGCTGCCCTCGACAGGCCGCGTCAGGTGCAGCGCCCAGGCGGCTCCGCAGGTCTCGGCGGCCGCGGGGAGCAGGTCCATCGGATCCGGGTCCTCGCCGGCCGTGCCGACCAGGAGCGCCCGACCCTCTATGGCATCGGCGCGGCTGGTGTTCCCCCAGTTGCTCGCCATGCGCAGATCGGCTTCGATGGTATCGATGGCGAACTGCGCGATTTCCTGCACCTTCGCGATCGACTCGTTGACGCGAAATGCGTGGCGGCTCTGGGCCGCAATCTGTACCGCGCCGATGATCAGGAAGGATCCGATCGCGAGCGCCACCATGAGCTCGACCAGCGTCACGCCCGCGCTGTGCCGCGCGCGGGATGCATGAAGACTGTTGTTCCGGCTCGTCATCGCTGCACCCTAGAAGAGCGGAAACTGGATGCGGTAGGAGGGTGGCGGGTTCTGCCCGGCCTCGCTCCAGCTCACGGTGACGGTGTAGAGGGAGGGCGCTCCGGCGTTGAAAGTGACCGCCACCTGCCCTTCGGGAAGGGTGTCATCGGCCTGCTGCTGCCACAGTAGAATGTCCTGCGCCGCCATCTGGACGGGCGAGCAGTCGATGCCGCCTGCCACGCAGTTGTTGTTCGCGCCCGCGCCGGCGTAGGCAGCGCCCGCGTTGGGATTCGCCCGGATCCGGTCGGCCACGTCCCCGGCCAGCGTGACCGCGTGGTGCCGGAAGAGGGAGGTGCGCCCGGCCTGCATGCCGTGCACGTAGAGGCCCGCGATACCGAGCATGCCGACCGACATGACGATCAGCGCGATGAGAACCTCGATCAGCGAGAATCCCCGGTTGCCGCTTCTTGTTCTTGTAACTGCCATTGGTGGGCTCCGGTCAGGTGCAGCTGCCGCCTGAATCCGCGATGGTTTGCTGGCTGCGAATCACGGTCGAGCGGCCGATCGGCGTTACCACGATCCGCCGCGCAGCGGAATCGCCGCCTGGAGCAACGATATTGCCGCGGTCGTCGCAGATCATCGCGGTCTGCAATGCCGGGCCGGCCGACCCGATGGCCTGGCCTACGCCGTTGGGAGAAAAACTGAAATACGTGGCGCCGCCCGTGTTGATACGAATCGCGTCGTCCACCGGTGGAAAAGCTTTGAGGACGTTCTCATCGGCGGGAGTACGTTGCGCATCCGCCGCCGTCAGATTGTCCCCATCCAGGAAAATAATCCATCCATCGGCGAAGGACGCACCGTCGCACAGCGCCGTGCCCGTGGGATCGGCGCTGGCGCAGATCGTGACGCTATTCTTCGCGCGCGCCGCTTCCGACCGCGCCAGCAGAAAGCTGCCGTGCAGGTCGTTGGTCGTGCCCGTGATGCGGCTGTTGCGTGTAAAGCCGCTCAGGTTCGGAATCCCCACCGTCAATACGATCCCCACGATCAGCACTGTAATAAGGAGTTCGTAGAGCGTGAAGCCGTTCTGTCCGTGCTGCTTCATGCGGCGAATATACTGGCGCCGGAATGGCTGCCCGGTGCTTTCCGACGAGCGGCCAGTGGGTACCGACAAACGGTATCGGGGCTGCCGGCCATTTGACTTAATCCGTGCAGGCGTAGGCGTCACCGCGCCGGTCGCGGCGGGCGACGCGCGGTCGGCCGGTGTAGCTGACGATAACGGCACGAGACTCCGCGCGCTCCGCGCGGTCGCAGACGACCAGAGTCCCGTTGGTCGCGCGTAGATGCGTCGTCCGCATCGTGAATGCCTGGCGATTGGAGGCGATACGTACCCGCTCGTGAACGCGCCGCCGCACCAGGATCGGTTCGCCGCCGTCCACTCGTGGCGGTCCGTCCCGGTCGGCGTTTACGAACAGGATCCAGCCGGCGGACCAATCGGTGCCACCGTCGCAGGACAGCCCGTCGCTGCTCGGGCAGAGCGAGACCTCGCGGCGGCGAACGATCGACGCCTTGCGAGCGAGGTGCAGGGCATGGAACAGCGCGTCCGTCTCGGCCCGGAGGCGCTTGTCCGCCACCAGCCCGCCGAAGGACGGCAGGCCGAGCGTGAGTACCAGCGCCGCGATCGCGAGCGTCATCACCAGTTCGTACAGCGTGTAGCCGCGGGCGCCCCGCTTTGGCGACATGTCGGACCTCCTTGTCCGCCCTTTGCGCCAGACTACCCGCGGGTGGTGGCCGCTGATGGCGTCATTTCTGGCTGATTCTCGCGGTTTCCGGGCGCGGCGCGGCGGAATTTCGGATCTGCGGACGGAGATTTTGCAGCCGGATTTGGTCTATACTCCGCAACCAACTGATTATTCGTGACAAACCCGAGGATTCGCCGATGTCCGGTCCGGACATACTCGACAGGCTCAAGCAGCACGGTGTCCAGCCGACGCCGCAGCGACTCGAAGTGGCAGCCGTGCTGCTCGAGCACCCGCAGCACCTGTCGGCCGACCAGATCCTCGATCGCCTGCGCGCCGCCGGCAGTCGCGTCTCGAAGGCCACCGTCTACAACACGCTGAAGCTGTTCGGCGAGCACGGCCTGGTGAGGGAGCTCACGGTAGACCCGGACCGCAAGTTCTACGACTCGACGACCCACCCGCACCATCACTTCTACAACGTCGGCACCGGCGAGCTGAGCGATATACCCTGCGACCAGGTTCGGATTATGAACCTGCCGCCGCTGCCCGCCGGCACCGAGCAGGAGAGTGTGGAGGTGCTGATCCGGGTGCTGGACAAGGACACGGCTTAAGCGCGGGAGCCAGTCGAATTCCTGTCCCGGTTGCCGCCGAATTCCTGTTCGACCATGATTTCGCGGCGCGCTATACTCGCCGCCCCGCCGGAGTAGCTCAGTTGGTAGAGCAACGCATTCGTAATGCGTGGGTCGGAGGTTCGAGTCCTCTCTCCGGCACCATTTCGCGATTCCAGGCCTGTCGATGAGCTCGGCGGCGTCACGCATCGCCGGCGCGGCTCTGCTGCTCACGCTCCTGCTGTCCGCCTGCCGGGCCGGTGATACGGAATCATTCAACCTGCACGTACCGGTGCCGCCGGGACCCGTGCCGGTCGAGGGATCCTTCGGGCTGGTTTACGAGTTACACCTGACGAACTTCAGCAATCGTCCGCTGAGACTGAAAAACCTTGAAGTGAGAGAGGGCGGTGACGGTAGAGCCTTCATTATCCTGGGTCCCGCTGAGCTGTCGCAGCGCCTGTACCGTCCCGGCCCGCTGGCCGATACAACCTTTTTCGGTCCCGGCACGACGGGCGTCGTGTACATCGAGTTGACGGTTAGCGGGACGGAGCTCCCGCAGAGCATCGGTCACCGCGTCTCGTTCTCGGAAACCGGCGGGGACGCCGTGATGGCGGTAGAAGGTGCGCTCGTCACGGTCCGTGAGGAATTGCCGGTCGTATTGTCGCCGCCGCTGCGGGGCGGTCCATGGGTCGCGGTTTACGACCCTGAATGGCCGAGGGGGCACCGGCGCGTGATTTACGCTGTCGACGGCAAGGCCACCATTCCCGGCCGCTATGCCATCGACTGGATCAGGATAGACGACGAAGGCCGCTTCGCCACCGGCGATCTCGACAGCACCGCTGACTGGTTGG
>DATABW010000461.1:0-3035 GCA_036259375.1 Woeseiaceae bacterium | reverse complement strand
CCGCAGGCCGTCCAGCCCTTCCGTGACCAGCTCGCCCGGAAAAGCGGCGAGCGGCTTCGCGCCCTTGTACACCTTGATGCCCGCAATCATGCCGAGATCGTTCAGGTACTGCGGAAACGGCACGCCGTCAGACGTTTTCTGGCGGATCGTCTCGTCGAACAGGATGACGCCCCCGATGTAGTCGGCGAGGCGCGGGGTCGTGAACAGCATCTCGCGGTAGCGCCGGCGGTTCTCCTCGGTCGATTCCGTGTCGATCGTGTCGAACCGCTTTTTGATGGTGGGCGAGCTTTCGTCGGCCGCGAGAATGCCCTTGCCGTTGCCCACCATGGCCTTCGCCACCGCGTTCAGGTCGTTCACGTTCATTGAACAGTCTCCAGAAGTCCGTTTATGTTGCGTCGCCGACTGTCACGGCAGCCGGCGGCGTCGGACCGGAGCGGACAGCGGGTGTCGGGAACGGGCTAGAATAGCAAACTTCGCCCCGATGCTGCCGCTCCGCGCCTGTTGGAGCCCGCCCCACCGGCGGCTCGATGGCTCTCGCCGGTCCCTCTCCGGACGCCCGTTACGCACTGGCGCTGTGAACTAATCAGTACTAAAATGGTCCCCTTTACGGAGCACGGAGACGGGCGGTGTTGCGCATCAGCAAATTGACGGATTACGGCACGGTGGTGCTGGCCGAGCTGGCGCGGGGCGAGCAGTCTTTCGTCAGTGCCGCGGACATTGCCGGGACCACGGGGCTCGGCCTCCCCACGGTCAGCAAGCTTCTGAAGACGCTGACCCGGGCGGGGCTCGTGAGCTCGAGCCGCGGCTCGCACGGCGGTTACCGGCTCGCGCGGGCCGCCGACCGGATTACGGCGGCGGACGTGATCGACGCACTCGAGGGGCCGGTGTCGATCACCGAGTGCAGCGCGCACGACAGCCACTGCGACATCGCTTCCGTGTGCCGCGTCGGGAGCGCCTGGCAGCGGATCAACCTGGGCATCCGGCGCGCGCTCGACGAGATCAGCCTCAGCGATCTCGTTCGAGCAAACAGTCCCCTGCCCCCGTTTCGTTTCGCTAACACCCGGATCACCGTGGAGCGCAAGAGATAACTATGTCGACGAGCACCAAAGACATCGAGACACTGGTCAATCGCCGGTACAAGCACGGGTTCGTGACGGATATCGATGCCGACAGCCTGCCGCCTGGCCTGGACGAGAACGTCGTGAGGGCGATTGCCGCCCGCAAGAACGAACCGGAGTTCATGATCGAATGGCGCCTCAAGGCGTTTCGCCACTGGCAGACGATGACCGAGCCGGAATGGGCGCACGTGCATTACCCGAAGATCGACTACCAGAACATCTCGTACTACTCGGCACCGAAATCGGATGCCGACCGGCCGAAAAGCCTGGACGAGGTGGACCCCAAGCTGCTCGAAACCTATGACAAGCTCGGCATTCCGTTGCACGAGCGGGCAAAGCTCGCCGGCGTTGCCGTCGACGCCGTGTTCGACAGCGTCTCGGTGGCGACCACCTTCAAGGAGAAACTGAATGAAGCCGGCGTCATCTTCTGTTCGTTTTCGGACGCGGTCAAAAACCACCCTGACCTGGTAAGGAAGTATCTCGGCACGGTCGTGCCCTACCGCGACAACTTTTTTGCGACGCTGAACTCGGCCGTATTCAGCGACGGTTCCTTCGTGTACGTGCCGAAAGGCGTCCGTTGCCCGATGGAGCTGTCGACGTATTTCCGGATCAATGCCGCGAACACCGGCCAGTTCGAGCGCACCCTCATCATCGCGGACGAGGACAGCCACGTGAGCTATCTCGAAGGCTGCACGGCGCCGATGCGCGACGAAAACCAGCTGCACGCGGCCGTGGTCGAGCTCGTCGCGCTGAAGGGCGCCGAGATCAAGTATTCGACGGTGCAGAACTGGTACCCGGGCGACGAGGAAGGCCGCGGCGGCATTTACAACTTCGTCACCAAGCGCGGCGACTGCCGGGGCGCGAACTCGAAGATCTCGTGGACCCAGGTCGAAACGGGCTCGGCGATCACGTGGAAGTACCCGAGCTGCATCCTTCGCGGCGAGAACTCGGTCGGGGAGTTCTACTCCGTGGCGGTGGCGAACAACATGCAGCAGGCCGATACCGGCACCAAGATGATCCACATCGGCCGCAATACGCGCAGCACGATCGTCTCCAAGGGCATTGCGGCGGGCAAGGCACAGCAGGCCTACCGGGGCCTGGTGCGGGTGATGCCGCAGGCGGTGAACGCGAGGAACCACACACAGTGCGACTCGCTGCTCATCGGCAAGGACTGTGGCGCGCATACGTTTCCGTACATCGAGGCGCGCAACCCGACGGCGAAGATCGAACACGAGGCGACCACCTCGAAGATATCCGCGGACCAGCTGTTCTACTGCCGCCAGCGCGGCATCTCCGAGGAAGACGCGGTCAACATGATCGTCAACGGCTTTTGCAAGGAGGTGTTCCGGGAGCTGCCGATGGAGTTCGCCGTGGAAGCACAGAACCTTCTCAACGTGAGCCTGGAAGGAGCGGTTGGCTGAATCATGGATGCATTACTGGAAATCAGGGACCTGAAAGCCGCCGTCGACGGCAACGACATCCTGAACGGCGTCTCGCTGACCGTGAACGCGGGGGAGGTCCACGCCATCATGGGCCCGAACGGCTCCGGCAAGAGCACGCTGGCGCAGGTCATCGCGGGCCGGGAGGACTACGCGGTCACGGGCGGCAGCGTGCGCTATCTCGGCCGCGACCTGCTCGAGCTCGCGCCGGAAGAACGCGCCCGTCTCGGCGTGTTTCTCGGCTTCCAGTACCCGGTGGAGATCCCCGGTGTCAACAATGCGTACCTGCTGAAAGCCGCACTCAACGCGCAGCGGCACGACCGGGGCCTGCCGCCGGTCGATGCCTTCGAATTCCTGAAACTGGCGCGCGAGAAGATGACGCTCCTCGACATGGACCAGGCCCTGCTCAACCGCGGCGTCAACGAAGGCTTCTCCGGCGGCGAGAAGAAGCGGAACGAAATCCTGCAGATGGCGGTGC
>DATABW010000460.1:0-6486 GCA_036259375.1 Woeseiaceae bacterium | reverse complement strand
GTGCAATTCGTCCGGCTGGGACGCATCTCGCTGATGTACCGCACGCTCGACGGTGCCGAAACCGGCTACTGGGATGCCATCCAGGAACAGTGGGTCGTGGACGACAGCTATGCGGAGGCTGTCGACCTGGCCTTCCGCGTGGCGAACCAGGAAGGGGCGCCCGAGTTGTTGACGGTCCCGGTACCCGCTCCCCAGGAGGCGCAGACGTGAGCAAGTTCAGAGCCAGAATAGCCGCGGCATTTGTCGCGTCCGTATTTGCCGGCGCGCTGCCGCTGACCGCCGCCGCCCAGGCGACCGATCCGGCCGTCGATACGGCGAGCTCCAAGGAAGAACTGCTGCAGCGCGTGCGCGCGGTCCGCGAGGGAGAGAGCCAGCTGTATGACCAGCGGGTCTCCGAGTTCACGGCGGCGTCGCAAAGCGAACGGCAGGCGATGATGAGGGAGGCCGAACAGCGCCTCGGGCAGCTGGAGGCGACCTCCACGCAGATGTCCGACCAGTATTCCGCGAACGAGATCCGGATCAACGAGCTCAACCGGGAGCTGGTGCAGAAAGCCTCGCAGCTCGGCCTGTCGGAGCTGTTCGGGCTGTCCCGCCAGGTGGCAGGCGATGTGGCGAGCATCCTGCACCAATCGCTGATCAGCACCCAGTTCCAACCGCCACAAGGCCAGCTCGGCCGTGTGCAGTTCCTGCGTGCCTTTGCGGACGGGCGTACGACGCCGACGTCGCAGGAGCTCGAGCGGCTGTGGTTCGAGATCCACCGCGAAGTGACCGCCCAGGGCGGAGTGGTCAGTTACCAGACCGAGGTGGTGCAGCCGAACGGCTTGAGCGAGCCCGCCGAGGTCGTCCGTATCGGGCCCTTCAATGCGATGTCGAACGCGCAGTTCCTCGGATACCTGCCGGACCTGGGAAGGCTGACCGTGCTGCCACGCCAGCTGCCCGAGGAGTTCATGGAGGTTGCCCAGAATTTTTCCGAAGCGACGGAGGGCTACGCCACCGCCGTGGTCGATTACACCCGCGGGGTCCTGCTGGCGCTCTACATCGAGCGCCCCACCTGGCTCGAGCGCATCGAGCTGGGTGAGGAAATCGGTTACATCATCATCATCGTCGGTATCGCCGGCCTGCTGGCGTTCTTGTACCAGCTCGTGCACCTGATCATCGTGCGAATGGCGGTCAAGCGGCAGCTCGACAATCTCGACGAGCCGAAGCGTGACAATCCGCTGGGCCGCGTGCTGCTGGCCTTCCGTGGCGATCCCAACAAGATCGAGGAAGATGCGGACGTCGCGGAACTCCGGATCTCCGAGGCGGTGCTGCGCGAGGTGCCGAGGCTCGAACGCTTCCAGGCGTTCCTGCGCCTGGCGGTTGCCGCCGGTCCGCTGCTCGGCCTGATCGGTACGGTCGTTGGCATGATCATCACCTTCCAGAGCATCACCGAGTCGGGTTCGAGCGATCCGCGCCTGATGGCGACCGGTATCGGCCAGGCGATGATCGCAACGGTGCTCGGACTGGGTATCGCCATTCCGCTCCTGTTCGCGAACGCGTTGCTGAACGGCCTGTCGCGGACGGTCGTGCAGATCCTGGACGAGCAGAGCGCCGGCATGCTCGCCGAGAGCATCGAGAAGCAGCGGCGTGTTTGAACAGATCCCCTTCGTCCGCGGTATCGCCGAGCTGGCGAACGACGGCGGTCCGTTCGTTCTGTGGATCTTCGCATCCGGCGTCCTGATGTGGACGCTGATCATCGAGCGGTACTGGTACTTCCTGAAAGTGCTGCCGAAGGATGCCGCGGCGATCCGGGAAGAGTGGCACTCGCGTAGCGATCACACGTCGTGGAAGGCGCGCCAGATTCGCCAGGCCATGATCTCGCGGCTCAACGTCTCGATGACGGCGGGCTTCCCGGTCATGCAGGTGCTGGTGCCGATGTCGCCGCTCCTCGGGCTGATCGGGACCGTGAGCGGCATGCTCGAGGTGTTCGACTCGATGGCGTTGCGCGGCAGCGCCGACGCCCGCAGCATGGCGAGCGGCGTGTCCGAGGCAATGATCTGCACCATGACCGGCCTCGCGGTGAGCATTACCGGCCTCTGGCCGGTCCATTATTTCAAGACGCGGGCGGTCCGGGAAACCGAGCTGCTGGCCGACGAGTTCAGTTTCTAGCCCATGCGTATCAGACGTCATTCCGAAGTAGGGGCCGAAGGCTCGCATGGCATCGACCTTGCGCCGATGCTCGACTTCGTCATCAACCTTCTGATTTTCTTCATCATAACTGCGGTTTTCGTGAAGGAATCCAGTCTCATGGTCAACCGGCCTACTGCCTTCGAGCAGCAGGAGGAAACGGACCTCGAGAGCATCAACATCCAGGTCCTGAACAACGGCGAAATCTGGGTCGACAACCGCGTGGTCGACGCGCGGGCGGTGCGAGCCAACGTCGAGCGCCTGAGCGCGGTGAACCCCGATGCGGGCGTGCTCATTATCGCCCAGGAGCAGGCGCCGACCGGCGTCGTCGTCGAGGTCGTCGACCAGGTGCACCTGGGCGGCATCTACGACATCACCTTTACCACGCAGTAACAGGCGGGCAGGAAGTTAGCGTATGCAATCACGACGCCACGCACCGGAAAGCGAGGAACACGGCATCGACCTTGCGCCGATGCTCGACTTCACCATCAATCTCTTGATTTTCTTCATTATCACGACGTCTTTCATCAAGGAAGCGGGCATTACTGTATTCAAGCCCGAAGCCGTGACGGCGGAACACCGCGAGTCCGGTAACCTGTTGATCGCCATACGGGAAAACGGCGACATCTGGATGGACCGGGAGCGGGTGGAGCTGCGCGAGCTGCGGGCGATGATCGAGCGCCTGGCTATCGAGCGGCCCGACGACACCGTGGTCATCATCGCCGACCGGAACTCCCATGCCGGTGTCGTTGCCCAAGTGATGGATGAAGTGAAGGCCGGCGGGATCCAGGAAGTGTCCATAGCTGCCGACGACCCCGGCACCGGTTGAGCGGGAGGATCCGGTCATGATGATGCTGCGATTGCCATTGACGCTGATTGTCGGCGGAGCGCTGACGATCGGCATGTTCTGGGTGATGTGGTCCCTGATCAGCCAGCCCATTGACGTGGACGAGATGATGGAGGCGACCCGCATCGAATTCAGCCGCATGCGGGGTGACTCGCAGGCGGCAACCAAACGCGACGAGCGCGTGGAGCGCGAGCCGCCGCCGCCGGCGCCGGAGATGCCGCGCATGTCGTTCTCGTCGGCCAGCGTCGGCGGCAGCGTCGCCCAGCTGACGCCGACGATCGACACCGCCGGCGCCCTGTCGCGGATGGACCTGAGCGCCGGTTCGGACACCGACGTGATCCCGCTGGTGCGCATCGCGCCGGAATATCCGCCGCGTGCGCTGCGCCGGGGCATCGAAGGCTGGGTGCAGGTGCAGTTCACGATAACCCCGACCGGTGCCGTGACCGACGCGAAAGTCGTCGCCGCCGAGCCGCCGGGGCTGTTCGACGAGGCGGCACTCCGGTCCATCGCCCGCTGGCGCTATAACCCGAAGATCGAAGGGGGCGTCGCTGTCGAGCGCGTCGGCGTGCAAACGGTCATTCGCTTTGTATTGGAGCAATAGGCATGACTGCGCCACCCCGCACGTATCCCCGCAATGTCCTGGTATCGCTCACCGCAGCCGCGTTGACCATGGCCGCTCTGGCGTTCGCGCCTTCGGCCGCCTTCGCCCAGGAGGACGAGGAGGAAGGCCGCCGCTCCGCGCCGACCATCAGCCAGCGCACCGGCGAGAAGCTGAACGAAGCGATCGAGTTCCTGAACAACGACGACTACGCGAGCGCCCGGGCCGTGCTGGCCGACATCAACCTCGAGCGCCTCAGCCCCTACGAACGCAGCCGCGTAGAGCAGATCTGGTCCGGCATCGAGTACTCGGAAGGCAACTACCGCGCCGCCCGCGAGCACCTGCAGCAGGCAATCGCCGCCGGCGGCTTCAATGAGCGCGAAACGTCGCAGGCCAAGTACCAGATCGCGCAGATCTTCATGACGGAGGAGAACTGGGAGCAGGGTGCCGCGGCACTGGAAGAGTGGTTCCGCACCGCGCCGGCCCCGAACTCGTCGGCCTACTACCTGCTGGCGGCCGCGTACTACCAGATGGAGGATCTCGATGCCGCGCTCGAGCCGGCGAAGAAAGCCGTCGAGATGAGCGAGCGCCCGCAGTCGAGCTGGATCGAGCTGTTGCTCGCGCTCTACCTCACGCGCGAAAACTACGATGCGGCGCTGCCCCTGCTGGAGCGGCTGATCGCGATGGAGCCGCAGGAGAAGAACCACTGGCTGCGGCTGTCGTCGCTCTACCAGCAGCAGGAAGAGTACGGCCAGGCACTGGCCGCGATGCAGATTGCCTACAATGCCGGCTTCCTGCAGCAGGGGTCGGAGTATGAGCGCCTCTCCGACATGCTGCGCTTCAATGACATCCCCTATCGCGCCGCGCGCGTGCTGAAAGAGGCCATGGACGAGGGCCTCGTGGAGTCCGATTCCGAAACCTACGAGAAGCTCGCCAATGCCTGGATCCAGGCGCGCGATTTCGAAGAAGCGATTCCGCCTCTCACGCGCGCCGCGGAAATGTCCGACAGCGGCGATCTCTTCCTGCGACTCGGCCAGGTGCAGATCCAGCGCGAGGAATGGCAGGAAGCACTCAGCGCACTGCAGCAGGCCGTCGAAAAAGGCGATCTCGAGGATCCGGGGCAGGCGAATCTCTTTATGGGCATTGCGCTTTTCAACCTGGACCGGCTGGGCGATGCCCGGCAAGCCTTCGAGCGCGCCGCGCGTTCGGAAGAGCAGCGCGAAATGGCGCGCGACTACATCGCGCTGATCGATTCCAAGCGCTGATGCGCGGCAGGTGGGGGGACGGCAGCCACGACTGGACAGGGCTGTTCCGGTGACAAGAATTGTGAGTGACAGGATTTTTCAGATTATGACCCTCAAAGGTTGCTACAGATTCGGCGGGGCCGTTCTCGCCTCTGCGATGCTCGCCGCCGGGGCGGCCGGCACGGCCGTCGCGCAGGAGGCCGGCAGCGAGTACGCGGAAGTGATGGCCGAAGTCGATCGGTACAACCAGTTCAACCGGCACATGCAGCAATTGCTGCAATCCCAACAAGACGAGATCGAGTCGCTCACGAGGCAGATCGGCACCCTCGACGCCACCGCGCAGCAGGTGCAGCCGCTGGTCCAGAAGATGTTCTCGGCGCTGGAAGAGTTCGTGGCGAACGACCTGCCGTTCCTGCCGGAGGAGCGCCGCAAGCGCATCGACACGCTCCGGCTGTTAATGGAAGAGGAAGGTGCGATGGCGGAAAAATTCCGCCGGTTGCTCGAGGCTTACCAGATCGAGATGGAGTACGGCCGCACCATGCAGGCGTATCCCGGCCAGATCGACGGTCGCGACGTTCATTTCATTCACCTCGGCAGGGTTTCGCTGATGTATCGCACGACGGACGGCGAGGAGACCGGCTACTGGGATCGGAACACGCGCTCCTGGGTCGTCGACTCCGACTATGCCCGCGCGGTCGAGGAAGCGATCCGGATGGCCGAGGAGGCGCTCGCTCCGGACCTCGTGACGGTGCCCGTGCCCGTGCCCGAGGAGAGCCGCTCGTGAGGCGTGCGCATGCCATGACCGGGGAGCGATCCCGGCTGCAACGCCTGCGGCTCGCGTTCTTCGCCGGGCTCGCCGCGGCCATGCTGTTGCCCGCTTATGACGTGCTGGCGCAGGAAGACGAGGAGGATCCGGCGGCGCAGGAAGCAGCCGCGGAGGCAGCGCGCGCGGCGGCCGCAGAACGCGAACGGCAGCAGGTTTTCAACCGGCTGCAACAGCAGATTCAGGAAATGCGGGCGCGCGAAGCGGAACTGATTCAGCAGAAGGAAGCCGAAGCGCGGGCGGCCCTGCAGGAGCAGCAACGGTTGACGCAGCAGGCGATTGCCCGCCGCGACCGGGCCGAGGCCTACAGCCAGGAACTCGACCGCCGGTGGGAAGCGAACGAGGCGCAGATCGAGGAAATCACGACGCTGCTCCGCCAGCACGAGGGCAACCTCGGCGAATTGTTCGGCGTGACCCGGCAGATCGCCGGCGACGCCGCCGGCGTGCTGCGCGAATCCCTGATCACGACTCAGCTCGAGCCGCCGGAAGGCCAGGAGAGCCGCGCCGACTTCATGGTGCGGATCGCGGCCGCCAGGGCGCTGCCGTCCATCCAGGAGCTCGAGCGCCTGTGGTACGAAGTCATGCGCGAGATGACGATGAGCGGCGAAGTCGTCCGTTACGTGACCGAGGTGATCCAGCTCCGGGAAGGTGCCGCGGAGGAAGCTGAGCGCTTCGAGGTCGATCTCTCCCAGGACCCGGGCGAAGCCGCTCTCCAGCAAGCCGACGCGCACCACTTCCCGTGGCACGGGCTCCGTTCCTTCGCCCGCTTCCTCGGCTTGCTGGAGAGCGGCTTCGCCCGGGTCCTGGG
>DATABW010000459.1:0-5094 GCA_036259375.1 Woeseiaceae bacterium | reverse complement strand
TAGCCCATCGCGATGCCGACGACCAGCGAGTTGCGCTGGCTGTAGTCGATGCCGAGCCGGTTGGAAATCCACTGCGGCAGGTTGCCGCCGAAGAAAGCGGTCTCGATCGGCGGTCCGAGCGCGAAGGCCAGCCAGCCGAGGATGAGCACGGGCAGCATCAGCAACAGGGGCTCCCAGCCCCCGGGCACGCGGTTGCGGATCGTTGCGGGCATCTGCTGCCATAGGAAACCGCAGAGCACCATGCCGCCCGGCAGGAGAACGAGCAGCAGGAAGAGCGCGGCCAGGTTCGCTTCCAGCAGCGGCGCGAGCCACAGTCCCGCGAGGAAGCCGAGGATCACGGTGGGCAGCGCTTCCATGATCTCGATCGTGGGCTTGACGGCGCGCCGCATCGCCGGGCTCATGAAGTACGCCGTGAAGATCGCGCCCATGATCGCCAGCGGCATGGCGACGAGCATCGCGTAGAAAGCGGCTTTCAGAGTGCCGAACGACAGCGGCAGCAGGCTGAACTTCGGTTCGAACTCGTTGCTCGCCGAGGACGATTGCCAGACGTAATCCGGTTCCGGGTAGCTTTCGTACCAGATGCGGCCCCACAAGGCCGACCACGAGATCTCCGGGTGTTCGTTCTCGACGTGCCATTGCCTGAACAGGTTGTCGCCGGTTTCGGCGACGATGCGGTTGGCGCGCGGCGACAGCGTAAGCTCGCGGATAGGGAGGTCGCCGACCTTGCGCTCGACCAGCGTGCGGGTGGACGTCGTGTAATGAAGGCCGAGGGTGCCGTCGGCGTGGCCCGCCGCAAAGCCCTTGCGCCGGTGTTCGGGGGCGAGGGCAGTCACCGGGCTATCCGGCCCGTCGAAGCTTCGAACGCGCTGCAGGCGATACTCGTTTTCCGGGTCCCGCACCGGGAACCATTGCAGGATGCGACCCCGGTCGGTGCCGGCCAGCAGCGAGATGCCGCCGGTCAGGAAGGTGAGCTCCGTCAGCCGTTCGCCGGGATCGACCAGTTGCAGGCGCTCGTTCAGCGCGAAGCCGTCGGGGCCGCGGCGCAGCGCGGCGGCGTCGCCGCTCTGCGACGCCAGATAGATCCATTCCTGCATCGGGTCGAGCAGCGCGAATACCGGCAGTTCGCCGTTGCCGACCCGCACGTCTAGCTCCTGGTTGACCGACTCCGCGACGGTCAGCTCGCCCGTGAGAAACGAAGTCTCCATGGCGACATGCGTGACGACCACCGTGCCGTCGGCCAAAACGCTGACGAAACGTGCGTCCTCCTCCCCGACGCGGCCGGATACCGCGATGACGGCGCGGCCGGCCTCGTCCACGACGACGGGTTCGGCGCCGAGCGGATATTCGATTCCGGTAGCGACCGTGCGCTTGTTGCCCGGGTAGCTGATCGCGTACTCGGTTTCGGTGGCGAGAATGCGCCCGTCGTCGAGCCCGATCACGACACCGTCGTCGGCGAGACTGGAGACGCCAAGGGCGCTGGCCATTACGCCCTCGTCCGTCAGCATGACCCGGTCGAGAATGCGGCCGTCCGCCGTGTCGAAAAACAGGACCTGGCCCGCCGCGGTGTAGCGCGCCCCTATACCCCCGTGCTCTTCGAGGCTGAGGTGCAGCGTGCGCGAAGGGGGGCCGGGCATGTCGAACGAGTGGCCGGCCGCCATCGTCGCCGGCTTGAACAGGGGCAGCACTACCTGCAGCAGGTAGAAGAAGATGAGGGCGATGGCGATGATCACGCCGATGCCGCCGATGCTGACCGCATACCGCACGGCGTGATCCTTCAGCGTGCGCAGCCGCCGGCGCGCGTCGCGCGCGGCAAGGGAATCGGCGGCGGTCGTCATGCGGCGAGGATAGGGCGGGTTTGTTACGGTTCCGTGACAGGGGAAACGGGGAAAGTCCCCATTTCTTCAGAACCGGTGCTCGATGCCGATGGCCAGGTAGTCGTTGCTCTCGTTGGTGCCGCCGATGTCGCCGGCGGTATAGAACCCGAACACTTTCGTGTTCTCGCCCAGGCGGTGATCCAGCCCCACCGACACCTGCGACTCCAGCAGGTTGTCGAGCGGATCGACCTGCGGATCGACTCGCCAGATATCCGCGTCGAGGTACTGAAGCTTCGCCGTGCTGTCGCCGAAGGCGTACGCCACCGACGCGCCGAAGCCGTCGCCGTCGACGGTGCCGGCGTCCGTCCGCTGGTACAGCAGGCCGAACTGCGCCGCGCCCAGCGTGTAGCCGCCGGCGAGCCGCGTGCTGTCGATGCCTTCGCCGTCCAGGTCCGTGTCGTGGGCCACCGCGGCGTAGACGATATCCGTTTCGTAGTTGAGTGAGACCGAGGTGCCGTCGGCGGCGCCGTCGTTGCCGCTGGCCGGATCCTCGCCCGGAAAAACGTTGACCGTGACGCTGAAGGCGTCCGCAAACTCGGGCGTCGTGTACCCGAGGTAGTTCTCCAGGCGATTTTCGCCGAGGAAGGTGTCATTGATGTCGCCTTCGAGGTCGTTGAAGAGGTCGAAATCGCCCTGTGCCTCTTTCAACGCCGTGTCGTGGCGGCCGACCTTGACGGTGCCGAACGCGCCGGTAAGCCCGACGAACTGGTTGCGCGCGGAAAAGTTGTCGTCGCCGCTCTGCCCGTCCGGATCCACTTCCCATTCGAACTGGTAGATCGCGCTCAGCCCCTTGCCCAGCTCCTCTTCGCCCTTGACCCCGACACGCGACGCATTGCTCTGCAGCTCGACGACCGACTGGCCCGCCTCCTCCGCATCCTGCAGCGTCACGTTCAGCCTCCCGTACACGTCCACCTCGGCCGCCGCGCCACCCCCCACCCCCAGCAGCACCAGCGCGAGGGGTCGGACCAACGCAAGTGACTGATTCGACAAGAATTGATGGCCTGAAAACATGCTGTTTGGATCCTTAATCACTCAATTTCAGCGCGGAATTTGTCCGCCACTTGCGCCGGCAGCGGAATGTAGCCGTCCTTGACGACCACCTGCTGACCCTGCCGGGACAGGATCATCTTCACGAATTCCCGCACCAGCGGCTCCAGCGGCTCGTTCGGGTGCTTGTTGACGTACACGTACAGGAACCGTCCCAGCGGGTACTTGCCGCTTACGGCATTGGCCGGCGTCGCCTCGATGTATTCGCCGCCTTCCTTTTCGGCCAGCGGCAGCGCGCGCACGCCGGACGTGACGTAGCCGATGCCGGAGTAGCCGATGCCGTTTACCGACCCGCCGATAGCCTGCACCACCGACGCTGATCCCGGCTGCTCGTTGACCGAATTCTTGAAGTCACCGTCGCACAGCGCGTTCTCCTTGAAGTAGCCGTAGGTGCCGGACACGGAGTTGCGCCCGTAAAGCTGGATGTCGCGCATTTCCCAGGCGCCGGCCAAACCCAGCTGGCCCCATTGGCTGATGTTCTGCGGATGCCCGCAGCGGCGCGTCGAGGAGAATATCGCGTCCACCTGCGGCAGCGTGAGGCCCTCGATGGGGTTGTCCTTGTTGACGAACACCGCCAGCGCGTCTATCGCAACCGGAATCTCGAGCGGTTTGTAGCCGTGCCTCTGCTCGAAAGCCTGGATCTCGCCGTCTTTCATCTTGCGGCTCATCGGGCCCAGGTTCGATGTGCCCTCGGTGAGGGCAGGCGGCGCCGTCGACGATCCCGCGGCCTGCACCTGGATGTTCACGTTCGGATACAGCCGCTTGTATTCCTCCGCCCAGAGCGTCATCAGGTTGGCGAGCGTGTCGGATCCCACGGACGACAGGTTACCGGTGACGCCGCTGGCTTTCTGGTACTGCGGCAGGTCCGGATCGACCGCGGTTTGCGCCGTAACGGCGCCGGCGGCCGTGAGGGCGGCCAGCCCGGCGGTGATCGCGAAGGTTTTGAGCTTCATCGAAGTACTCCAGTGGCTTCGGTTTCAGTCGAGGCTATTGTCGACAGGCAGATGACGCGCTCATGACGTTAATGTTACAGCCGTATGACAGGCTGCTATGCCGCGGCGGCGACGGCTCTTTGCGGCGGGAACACGCAGGTGAACTCGCTGCCCTCGCCTGGCGTGCTCTCGATCTCCAGCCGCGCCCCGTGCCGCTGCAGCACGTGCTTCACGATGGCGAGCCCGAGACCCGTCCCGCCCGAGCTGCGGACGCGCGATGCATCCACACGGTAAAACCGTTCCGTGATGCGCGGAATGTGCTCTTCCGGTATGCCGATCCCGGTGTCGATCACCGACAGGCACGCCTCCTCGCCGCGCATGAACCAGCGCAGCACGACGCTGCCGCCCTCCGGCGTATAGCGCATCGCGTTGAATACGAGGTTGGAGAAGGCGCTGTGGATTTCCCGCTCGACGCCGAACAGGCGTGCGTCCGTCAGGAATTCCAGCCGTATTGCCTGCGGTCCTTCCCCGAGCGCGAGGGCTTCTTCGCGAATGCGCGTCAGCATGCCCTGCACGTGGATCTGCTCTTCGTCTCCGGCGCTGACGGTGGTCTCCAGGCGCGACAGCTCCAGCAGGTCGGTGATCGTGGCGGACATGCGTTCGGCCTGTGAGCGCATCTCGCGTATCGGCTTTTCCCATTCCAGCCGGAGCCGTTCGTCTTCCGCGAGCATTTCGCCCAGGACATCGAGATACCCGGCAATTACCGTCAGCGGTGAGCGCAGCTCGTGCGACGCGTTGGCCACGAATTCCCGCCGCATCTGCTCGAGCCGGTGCAGGCGGGTGACGTCCCGCACCAGCAGGAGCCGCTCGCCGTCGCCATAGGGAACGACGCGCAGGCTCACTCGCACGTCCCCGTGCTCCGGCGACGGAATCTCCACCGCGTCGCGAAAATCTTGCGCGGAAAGGTATCCGGTGAACGCCGGGTTGCGCACGAGGTTGGCGATGTGCTGCCCGACATCCTGGTGCCGTGTCAGCCCTAGCAGCCGCGAGGCGGCTTCGTTGAACCAGAGAATCTGCCACTGCTGGTTGAGCACGACCGTTCCGTCGGGCATCGCGTCCGTCGACTCGCTGAACGCTCGCAGCAGCCGCGCAATGCGCTCCTTGCGCTTGCGATTGCGGCGATGGCGCCGGTAAAGCAGGTCGAACACTTCGCCCCATACACCGGGCGCTTCGGGCGGCGC
>DATABW010000458.1:0-4574 GCA_036259375.1 Woeseiaceae bacterium | reverse complement strand
CGGACGAGGGCGCCGGCGATTCGCTGGACCGCTACCTCGAAGTCCTGGGCAGTCACGAGCACGGCATACTCCTTTCGGAAAGCGGATTTTCGCGTGGCGAAGGTTCGTACCGCGTTCCGGATGGACACTACTTCATGCTGGGAGATAACCGGGACAACAGCCAGGACAGCCGCTTCATCGGCATGGTGCCGGAGGAGAACCTCGTCGGCCATGCGGTACGGATCTGGATGCACATGGACGGCCTGGAATGGCCGGACTGGAGCCGAATCGGCAACAAAATCGAATAAAATGTGCCGCGAGTCACTGACCGGGCGCCGGGACACGACCTACAATAACAGTAAGGGGGAATTGGAGTGATCTCAATGGCTTGGCATACCGCAGGCGCCCGTATGGCGGGCGATCGTACCGGGATATCGTCGACGGGGGCGGTGCCGTCGCGTGCCGCGCCGCGCCAGGGCGGGATGACCACGATCGGCTTTCTGATCCTCGCCGTCTTCATCGGGCTGTTCGCCTTCGCCTTCATCCGGCTGACGCCGGTGTACCTGAATTACCTGAAGGTCGCAGGCGTGCTCGACGGCGTGCACAAGGAGTTCGATGGCCAGAACGCCTCGCGAGGCGCGCTGCAAACGTCGATATCGCGGCGCTTCTCGGTCGAGAGCGTCAGCCAGCTCACGGCAAGAGATATCAAGGTCACTGCGAATGGCAGCGGCTATCTCGTCGAGGCCGTCTACGACCATAGCGCGCCGTTCGTCGGCAATATTTCGTTCACGGTGCACTTCGACAAGAAGGTGCAGGTCCGCCGTTGAAGAATCCTGCTCCTTGACCGAGAATTGCAGGCCCGGTCAATCGAGCACCTGCCTTGGAGAAAGCCGCCGCCTGGCTGAAGAGATCGCTGGACTACGAGTTTCGCGACGTCGAGCTGCTGCGGCAGGCCCTCACGCACCGAAGCGCGGCCGGCCCCGACAATGAACGCCTGGAATACCTGGGCGACGCTGTGTTGGACGTCGTCGTTTCGGAAGTCGTTTTCCGGTTGATGCCGATGGCGGGCGAGGGCGTGCTGAGCCGCATCCGTTCGTCACTCGTCAAGGACACCACGCTCGCGGCGCTCGCGACGGAACTCGATATCGGCCAGCACCTCATTCTCGGGCCGGGCGAAAAGCGGTCGGGCGTATACCGCCGTTCTTCCGTGCTTGCCGATGCGCTGGAAGCGATCTTCGGCGCCGTCTACCTGGACACCGGCTTCGAGGAAGCGCGGCACGTCATCCAAAAGGCGTATGGCGAACGCCTGCTGGAGCTGCCTGAATCGGCGTCGCGCCGGGATCCGAAGAGCCGCCTGCAGGAACTGCTGCAGTCGAAGCAGCTGGAGCGGCCTTCCTACAACGTCGAAGCAGTGAGCGGACAAGCGCACCGGCAATCGTTCGAGGTCAGTTGCCGGATCGGCACCCTCGATACGGTGACAATCGGACGCGGCCGGACTCGGCGGCAGGCGGAGCAGGAAGCCGCAATGAAAATGCTCGTGCTAGTGGAGGAGTCGCCGTAGATGGAAGAGGAACGGCCACACCGCTCCGGATTCGTCGCGGTCGTCGGCCGGCCGAACGTCGGCAAGTCGACGCTGATCAACTCACTCGTCGGCAGCAAGGTAAGCATCGTGACGCCGAAGCCGCAAACGACGCGCCACCGCATCCTGGGTATACGGAACGAAGCGCGAAGCCAGATCGTATTCATTGATACACCGGGCCTGCACACGGATGCGCGCAAGGCCATGAACCGGTTGATGAACCGCGCCGCCGACAGCGCCATCCGCGACGCGGACGTGGTCCTCTTCCTCGTCGAAGCGAATCGCTGGACCACTGAAGACACCCACGCGCTGAAGCGGATCGCGGCGGCGGGCGCCTCTCCCGTGATCGCGGTCATCAACAAGATCGACAAGGTGCATCCGAAGGAAGAGCTGCTGCGTGTCATCGAGGAAATGGCGGCGCGGTTCACGTTTGCCGAAGTGGTACCGGTCTCCGCGCTCCGTAAGGAGAACCTGGATCGGCTGGTGTCGCTGCTCCCGGACTACCTCCAGGAATCGCCTCCTTTTTTTCCCGAAACGGCAGTCAGCGATCGAAACGAACGTTTTCGCGCCGCCGAGCTGATCCGGGAGAAGCTCACCCTCGCGCTGCGCCAGGAAGTGCCTTACGGACTGACGGTCCAGGTCGAGCGCTTCGAGACGGAGGCACAGGGCCTCGCTGTCGCCGCGCTCATCCTGGTGGAACGCGAGAGCCAGAAGGGCATCGTCGTCGGGAAAGGCGGCGCGCTGCTCAAGAAGGCCGGGCGGGCGGTGCGATTGGAGCTGAAGGAGCAGTACGGGATGCCCGTCCACCTCGATCTCTGGGTCAAGGTGCGCGACAATTGGGCGGACAGCGAAGAGCAATTGCTCCGGCTCGGTTACGACCAGGGATGATCCCGGAGGCGGCCTGATGCGCGCGCAGAACGAGCCGGCATGGCTCCTGCACCACCGGCCGTTCCAGGACGCGAGCCGGATCCTGGACGTGCTCAGCCGCAATCACGGCCGCCTGTCACTGGTGGCGCGCGGCAGCCGCTCCGGACGCTCGCGTCTCAAGGGGTTGCTGCGGCCGTTCATGCCGCTGCAACTCTCGTGGGTGGCCCGCTCGGACCTCGGGACGTTGACGGGAGCCGACCGGCTCGGCGCTCCGGTCGCGCTCGCGGGCGAGGCGCTCATGGCGGGCTATTACGTGAACGAGCTCATCATTCATCTCGTGCACCGGCACGATCCGCAGCCGGATATCTTCGCCGCCTACGCAGCGACCATCGAAGGGCTGCAGGGGGGCAGCCAGGTTCCGGCACGCCTGCGCGAGTTCGAACTGGAGCTCCTGCGACTGCTGGGCTTCGCGCTCGATCTGGGCCACGAGGCGGATACGGAAGCCTCCCTCGAGCCCTCGCGACACTACGAGTATCGCGTGGAGCACGGCCCCGCAGCCGCCGGTGAACGCACCGGCACGATGATTTTCACCGGCGCGGAACTCCTCGCGATCCGCGACCGCGACTTCGCCGACCCGGCGACGCTGCGCGCCGCCACCCGTCTCCTGCGGGAAGTCATCGCCTTCCACCTGGGCGGCAGGGAACTGAAAAGCCGCAAAGTTCTCCTCGACATGCACCGCCTCGGCAAGTGATGAGGGTCTCGCGCCACCCGCGGTCGGCGCATCAGCCATGAACCGCGCGCCGGCTGCCGTGATCGGGGAAGAGGTGTTCCGCGGCGTGCGAGGCAGTGATGCCGAGCCCCTGGGCCGTGCTCATGGCCGGCGCAGGGGGCTCCTTCCCCCCGATCGCGGCTCCGCCTGCCACATGGACAACCGATTATGGATAATGCGAACTCCAAATTGCGAGAACGGCAATGAGTGACCAAGCGGCCGACCTACACCTCGGCGTCAACATCGACCACGTCGCGACCCTTCGCCAGGCCCGCGGCACCGATTATCCCGACCCGATCGCGGCAGCGCTGATCGCCGAGCGCGCGGGCGCGGACAGCATCACACTGCATCTTCGCGAAGACCGGCGGCACATCCAGGACCGCGACGTGGAGGCCGTGCGCGACGCCATCCGTACCCGCATGAACCTCGAGATGGCAGTCACCGAGGAGATGCTCGGGATTGCAACCCGCCTCAAACCATCCGACTGTTGCCTGGTTCCCGAGAAACGTGAGGAGCTGACGACCGAGGGCGGTCTCGACGTCGCCGCCCAGCCGGAAAAAATGGCCGACGCCTGCGCGCGGCTGAAGGCGGCCGGGATCCGGGTATCGCTGTTCGTCGATCCTGACCCGCGACAGCTGGAAGCCGCGGTGGCCGCCGGCGCGCCGGTCGTGGAAATTCACACGGGTGCGTACGCGGAAGCCGGGGACGACAGCCGAGCGGCTGAATTCGATCGTATCGCAGCCGCCGCGGCACGCGCGCGAGAGCTCGGCCTGATCGTGCATGCGGGTCACGGGCTGCACTATGGAAACGTGCAGCCGATCGCGGGGATTCCCGCGATCGCGGAGCTCAACATCGGGCACGCGATCATCGCGCGCGCCGTGTTCGACGGTATCGGTGCGGCGGTGCGTGAAATGAAGCGCTTGATGCTGGACGCGTGGCGCCAGTGATCTACGGCGTCGGCACGGACCTCGTCGAGCTGGTTCGCATCCAGCAGACCTATGAACGGTTCGGAGAGCGCTTCGTCGAACGGCTGCTGATGCCGGAGGAGCGGGAACGTTTCGCCGGGAGCCGCCAACCGGTACGCTTCCTCGCGATGCGCTTCGCCGGCAAGGAAGCGGCGGTCAAGGCGATGGGGACGGGGTTTCGGCACGGCATGTGGATTCGCGACGTCGGCGTCCTCAACAACGACTGGGGCCGGCCGTACCTCATTTTTTCCGAGCGCGGCCGCGCGGTCTGCGAGCGGCTGGGAATCGGCGAGGGGCACGTAAGCCTCACCGATGACGGGGGCCTGGTGATGGCATTCGCAGTGGTCATGCGAGCGGACAGCCGGGCCTGATACCCCTCCATTGCAGATGAAGTTATTGCCGCAATGAATTGTTT
>DATABW010000457.1:0-5349 GCA_036259375.1 Woeseiaceae bacterium | reverse complement strand
AGCAACGGTTCCAGCGGCTTTACGCCCAGCCCGGTCGCGCGCGCGAGGTCCAGCCAGGCAGTGTAGAAGTTGCCGATCTTCGCGCCCGCGTCGTCGGCGCCTGTATCCCCGGAGACGTCCTCGATGATCGTGCGAAGCTGTGCAAGCCCGTTGTCGCGCAGGATGTTGAACGAGCCCCAGCCGGACTCCTCCGGGGGAATCGTCGTATTCTCGACCCAGGTGCCGTTGGCGTAGGCGAAGAAGTCATCCTGCGGCCGGACCGACGTATCCATCCCGGCGAAATCGATGCCGGATTGCACGGGAAGGTCGACGGCGGTACTGGCTTCAGGAGACGAGGCGGGATTGCAGCCTGCCAGGAGTGCGGCGCAGGCCAGCGCAACACAGAATTTCATCATTCGTTTTAGTCCTGCGGTCGGCGCGCACGGCGCATTCCGCGCGCTGGAAAATCGGACAAGCATACCCGCCGATGGTTCGTCCCGCCAGAAACGGGGGAAGCTCCCGCTTCCGATCAAGCAGGGGGCATGGGTCCGTCCGGCGTCAGGCCGACCGGCTCAGCGGCACGGGCCCCGGAGGCTCCGCGAGTTGCTGCAGAATCCACTCGACGTAACGCCTTTCCATCCGCTCCATGTTCGAGAACGGGCCGGGCCGGAAGTAGCGGGAGTTCACTCCCTTCCAGTTGTTTACGATGATCTCCTTGTCCGCCAACGTCGTCACGTGCCACAACCAGGTCAGCTCATCGACATCGTAGTCCTTGCCTTCAACCGCGTCGCCACGGACCAGCCAGTAGATTTCGCAGACACAGCTGCCGTGATCGATCGGTTTGAAGACGTAACCGACGACGTGATCGCTATAGGCCAACAGGAAAGAGAAAGGACCGAACGTGAAATCGGATGCGCCGCAGTCGTAGTCCTTCAGCTTGCCGAGCAGCGGTGCGACCGGCTCGCCGTTGCGGCTGCCGGTCTTGTACCCCTCGAAGAGCGCGGTGCGGCTGTAACCGTAGCCTTGCTCGCCCACACGTGCGTGCGTGTCGACGAAATCGTGTTCAATGGCTTTCAGGCCGCAGGCTTCGAAGCGGCCGAGCATCTTGTCCTGGATGCGGTCGCGCTTTGCCGGGTCGAGCATCAACGTGTGCATCCGCGCGTAATCGGGATGCGCCGTCGCACAGTGGTAGCACTCCTGGTAATTCTCGATGGCGAGCTTCCAGTTGGCTTCGATGGGATAACTTCGGTGCGCGGCCACCTTCAGATCTTCGAAGCCGAACATGGCGAACGGTTCGGCCAGGTCCCGGCGAGCGCCGTCGAGCGAGGGCGGATTCTCGCAGAAACAGACGAAGATCAATCCGCCGAGCACGTCCACGCTGACCCGATGCAGCCCATGGGCTTTTTTATCGAAGTCCTTCGGCATTGCACGCGCAGCGGTCAGGTTGCCGTCGATGTCATACATCCAGCCGTGATAGGGGCATTCGAACTTTCGGGTGCTGCCTTTCTGTTCCAGGCAGACGAGCGAACCGCGATGCCGGCAGACGTTCGCGAACGCCTTGATGCCGCCGTCCGAGCCGCGCACGACGATGGCAGACTCCTTGCCGGATTTGGTGACGAAGAAATCGCCCGGTTCCGGGATCTGCGAAACATGGCCGGCGAGCAGCCAGTTACGGTTGATGATGCGCTCGATCTCCAGCTCAAAGATCTCGGGGTCGGTGTAAAAACGCTGCTCTAGCGGTCTCCCCGGCTCGTGATCGGCGATGAGTTCTGCGATGCTCCTGTTGTCGTGCATGATGGTCCTGGCGCTGTTTTGTTGCGAATTAACGACGATATCACAGGCGCTGGCCGCCGAAATCACGTCCTTCACCATCTGAAACCGGTCTGGAAGGCCGTCCGGGGACGAGCATTCCTGCCGCACGTTCGTTCGGCAAAACGGCGCCCTAAAGCGACTCCGTCGCCGCAGCGTAATCGAGCGCGAGGCCCACCATCGTGCGTACCCCGACGATCAGGGCGTCTTCGTTCACGTGGAACAACGGCGAATGGTTGGATGGCGCCTGGCCGGCCGCGACGCCTTCCTCGTTAATGCCGAGCATCAGGTAGAGCCCCGGAATGCGCTGCTCGAAATGCGCGAAATCCTCGGCGCCGGTGATGAGCGGGTGCTCCAGCACCTTGTCCTCGCCGGCCGCCCATTCCAGCGTCGGCATCATTTGCCGGAGCAACTCCGGATCATTGCCGGTGACGGGAGCGTAGGGGTCGATGGTCACCGTCGCTTCGGCGCCCGAGGCCTCCGCAACGAGGCTCACGGTCTTCCGGAGCCGGGCGTGGAGTTCCTCGCGCACCCCCGCGTCGAACGTGCGGATGGTGCCGAGCATGCTCACGTCATCGGGAATGATGTTGCCGCGCACGCCGCCGTGGATGCTGCCGATAGTGATGACGGCCGGTCCCTTCGTGATGTCGAGCTGCCGGCTGGGGATGCCCTGGATCGCGGTGACCATCCGGGCGGCGACGTAGATCGGGTCGACGCCGCGCCACGGCGAGGAGCCGTGTGTCTGCCGCCCGCGAATATCGATCGTAAGGCTGTCCGATGCCGCCATGAAACTTCCCGCACGGTAGTTGATCGTCCCTGGCGGCAGGGGCCAGGCGTGCAGCCCGAAGATCGCCTCCGGTGCAGCCGGTCCGTCCAGCACGCCTTCCTCGATCATCAGGGCGGCGCCGCCTTCCTCGCCGGGGGGTGCGCCTTCCTCGGCCGGCTGGAAAATGAACTTGACGGTACCCGGGAGCTGGTCGCGGTGCTGTGCGAGGATCTCGGCGGCACCCATGAGGATCGCGACGTGCGTGTCATGGCCGCAGGCGTGCATTACGTAGACTTCCTCGCCGTTGTACTCCGCCTTCGCTTCGGAGGCGAACGGCAATCCGGTCTGCTCCCTTACCGGCAACGCATCCATGTCGGCGCGCAACGCGATGACCGGGCCGGGCCTGCCGCCCTTGAGCGTCCCGACCACGCCGGTGTGCGCGATGCCGGTTTCGACATGATCGAGGTCGAGCGCGCGGAGGTGATCCGCGACTTTGGCTGCGGTGCGGAACTCCCGGTTCGATAGTTCGGGATGCTGGTGGATGTCGCGGCGCCATTCGATGACTTTCGGCTCGATCGCCTCGAATGCCTCGTCGAGTCCGGAACGGCCTTGCTGGGCCTGCGCGCCGGCAGCCGAAGCGAACGCCAGAAGCATGAGCAGGTATCGTTTCATTGCGTTGTCTCTTCCCGTTGGGTTTGCGCCGACTGTAGCAGAATGCTCCCTGCAGGAGCCCGTCTCACGGGCGATTCGGCGGCCAGGCCGTGTCGCCGGTAAGATGGGCTCCTGCAATGCACTTTCCCTCCGTCGTGCAGTCCATTACGTTGTCTGCGCGTTCCGTGAGGACAACACCGATGCCGGACCTGAACCGCCTGGAAGCAATCGCTCTGCTTTTTTGTGCCGCGCTGCCGCTCGCCGCCTGCGACGGCACGAGCGCGGTCTTCAATCCGCCGACGGACGAGCCCGGGCCGGAGCCCCCTTCGATGCCACCGGCGATTGCCGTCCAGCAGGTCTTCACGCAGGTCGCCTTCGAGCAGCCGCTCCTGATGCTGCAGGCGCCAGGCGATGCCACGCGGTGGTTCGTCGTCGAACGGCCCGGCGCCGTGCGCATCTTCCCCAATGATCCGGATGCGTCCCTCGCGGATGTCGAGACGTTCATCGATCTCGAAACCAGTGTCGATTCGGGTCCCGGCGAAGCGGGTCTTCTCGGCATGGCCTTTCATCCCGATTTCGCGACGAACGGCCAGGTGTTCCTGTCGTATACGCGAACGAATGCCGGGCTGGAGTCGGTCGTATCGCGATTTACCGTCGGCGACGCCGGCACCCTGGATCCCGGGACGGAAGAGGTGCTGCTGACCGTTCCACAACGTTTCGGCAATCACAACGGCGGCAATATCGTTTTCGGCCCGGACGGGTTCCTGTACATCGGCTTCGGCGACGGCGGCGGCGCCGGGGATCCCGACGAGAACGCGCAGGACACGAGTAATCTACTCGGCAGCATCGTGCGCATCGATGTAGAGGGCACCGGCGGGTATGCAATTCCCGCCGACAATCCCTTTGCAGGCAATACCGAGTGCCGCCAGGGCTTCAGTAGTGCCGGCAACCTGGATTGCCCGGAGATCTTCGCGTGGGGCTTCCGCAATCCGTGGCGCTTCAGCTTCGACAGCCGGACGGGCGAGCTCTGGGCGGGCGACGTCGGGCAGAACAGCTGGGAGGAAGTCGACCGGGTGGAGATGAGCGAGAACTACGGCTGGGACGAGCGGGAAGGGGCCCATTGCTTCGAGCCGCCGGAAAGCTGCAGCACAGCGAACGTGGATCCCGTGACGGAGTACGCAAACGCCGGCGATGACAGCTCCGTCACGGGTGGCTACGTCTATAGAGGCAGCGCGATTCCCGGCCTCGTGGACTTCTACGTGTTCGGCGATTTCGGCTCAGGCCGGATCCGGGCCATACCCGCGGACAGTGAGCAGGGCGTCGAGCCGGACGAGCTGGTCGACACCGGTCTCGCGATCGCATCCTTCGCCGAGGACGACGCAGGGGAACTGTACGTCATCGACGTCAGCGCCGGCACGATTCACCGGATTGTCGAATTGTAGGAGTCCGCATCGCGGGCTCTCGCGGCGCGGAACCGATTGCCGGCCGCAGGCGTTTTGCATTACCCTGCGCGACTTCGCTCACCAGGCCGATCAGAAAAAGAGGAACCCGTCGCATGAGCCCCAGTTCCGACATCGAACTCGCCCGATCAGCAAAGCTGCTTCCGATCCAGGAGATCGGCAAAAAGCTGGGGCTTTCCTCCGATCTGCTCATTCCGTACGGGCACGACAAGGCAAAACTCGATTACCGGGTTCTCGAGAACGCCGGCGATCGGGACGACGGCAAGCTCATCCTCGTTACCGCCGTATCGCCGACTCCGGCGGGAGAGGGCAAGACGACCACGACCGTCGGCCTGGGCGACGGGCTCAACCACATCGGCAAGAATGCGGTGATTTGCCTTCGCGAGCCGAGTCTCGGCCCCTGCTTCGGCATGAAAGGCGGCGCCGCGGGCGGGGGTCGCGCGCAGGTCGTGCCGATGACCGACATCAACCTGCACTTCACGGGCGACTTTCACGCGATCGGCGCCGCCCACAACCTGCTCTCCGCCCTGGTCGACAATCACATCCACTGGGATAACTCGCTGAACATCGATCCGCGGCGCATCACCTGGCGCCGCGTAGTCGATATGAACGATCGCGCGCTGCGCAATATCGTCGTGGGGCTCGGCGGAACAGCGCATGGCGTGCCGCGCGAGAGCGGTTACG
>DATABW010000456.1:0-9571 GCA_036259375.1 Woeseiaceae bacterium | reverse complement strand
CAGCCACTTCCGCAACTGGCGGCACGCGGCGCGCACTACCCACCCGCCCATGTCGATGATAAGGCCGCTGTCCTCGGCGATCTCAACGAAGCGCGCCGGCGAAATGTCGCCGTACTCTTCGTCCCGCCAGCGCAGCAGCGCTTCTACGCCGACCAGCCGATTCTCGCGGAGGTTGAACTTGGGCTGGAACACCAGGTTCAGCAGATTGTCGTGAACCGCGTGGCGCAGCCTTGCTTCGAGGTCGAGCCAGTCCCGCAGGCGCCTGCTCATGGCCGGCGCATAAACCGCGATCGGCCCGGCCGCTCCGGATTTCGACTGGTACATCGCGGTGTCCGCATGCTTGAGGACCGTGGCGACGTCCGCGCCGTCGTCGGGGTAAACGGCAATCCCGATGCTCGGTGCCGAGTAGAACTCGAGCGATTCGTAAGCGATCGGTTCTTCGAAAGCGGCATGGCAGGCTGCCGCGATCTGCATTCCGATCTCGCGCGCCTGCGCGTGCTGCAACGAAATGACGAATTCGTCGCCGCCGAAGCGCGCAACGACCATCCTCGGGTGCTGCTCGGCCAGCTTCGCAAGCGTGCGCGTGAGACGGCTTGCGAAGATGCGCAACACCTCGTCGCCGACCGCATGACCGAAAGTGTCGTTTACACGCTTGAAGCTGTTCAAGTCGAGGTAGACGACGGCGACCGACTCTTGCCGCTGCGCGGCGGTTTCGAACAACGTGCCTGTGAGATCGATGCAGCGCTGCCGGTTCGGCAGACCCGTCAGCGTGTCGTAGTACGCAAGCCGCTCGATGTGCTCGGCCGCGGCCGCATTGCGCAGGATGTATTCCAGCCGGCGCGGCAGCAGGGCCCAGTTGACCGGCTTCGAGATGAAATCCGTTGCGCCCGCTTCGAATGCGCGCCGGACGGCATCCGAGTCCTGGTGCCCCGTCACCATCACGATCGGTACGCTCCTGAAGCGCGGATCCGCGCGCAGGCGACGGCAGACCTCGTTGCCGTTCAGGCCGGGCATGTCGACGTCGAGCAGCACGATAGCAACGTCGTTCTTCAGCGCCGAATCCAATGCTTCGTCACCGTTGGCGAAAGCGAGGCTCTCGAGGCCGACCGCAGCGACGGATTCGCAGAGCAGCACCCGCCCGAGATCCTCATCGTCAGCGATGATCGCGAGCCGTTTCTCCTGGACGTTCATGCGGTGGCTCGCAGGCGCTGCTCTTGCAGCGTATCGAGAAGCGGCGCATGTGCCGCCTGCAACTCCCGGCAGAGCTCGCGGGCGCGCGCGAGATCGCCGGCGAGGCAGTGGCGCTCCAGCGCCCTGACCTGCTGCGCGTAGGCGAGCGCACCCACGTTGCCCGCGGCGGACGCAGTCTTGTGACACACGGCGGCGGCCGCCGGGAGGTCGCTCCGTTCGAGCGCGGCGTCCAGCTCTTCCAGCGCCTGTGCCGAGCTCGACCGGAACAGCTCGACGAGCTTGGAGTACAGGTCAACCTGCCTGCCCGCGTGGAGCTGGCGCAGCGCCGTCACCGCACCCTCGTCCACGCTTGCGAGCGCAGAGGGCACGGGCGCGCCGGTCGCAGCCGGATCGGGAGCGGCATTCGACGCAGCCGGCAAGCGGGCGACGTGAGTATCCGGGACCAGCCAGCGCCGCAGCAGGCGTGCGCAATCGTCGAGCGTGTACGGCTTGCTCAGGATGTCGTCGATGTCCGCCGCAAGGCACTTCTCCCGGTAGTGCGCCGCGTCATGCGCCGTCAGCGCGACAATCGGGACGCGCATCCTGCGGTGCCCGGCTCCGGTGCGGCCTTGCTGCTTGCGGATGAGGCCCGCGGCGGCAAACCCGTCCATCCCCGGCATGTTCAGATCCATCATGATCAGGTCGAAGCGCTCCGCTGCAGTACGTGCGACGGCCTCCGTCCCGCTCTTGACCCATACGGACGTGCACCCGAGGGCCTCCAGGTAACCTTCCGCCACGGCCGCATTCACCGGCTCGTCCTCGACGAGCAGCACGTGCCCGCTCAAGCCGTCATGGGCCTCCTCGGGCGCGGGTTTCGCATCGGGGGCAACGGGCACGCCGAGCGCGGCGGCAAGCGCCTCGTGAATAGCGATCCGGTGAACCGGCTTGAGAACGATGCGCTCGTTCGGGAGCAGCTCGGTTAATCGCCGCGCATCCGCTTCGGCCGCGGTGGCAATCACGACCAGGGCGGCTCGCGAGGAGCCCGATGTGCCGAGCAGCGAGTCGAGAGTGCCCGCATGACTGCCGGCGTCGACGACGACGACGTCGGCCTCCTCCGTGTGCGAGTCATCGGGAAGCACCGCGAGGCCGAAGGACGAAGCATGCCGCGCGAGCGACTCGGTGAGCGAAGGACGACGCGACAGTATCCGCAGCCGCGCACCCGGAAGATCCTGAACCAGCCGCGGTTCGACCGCCGGACCGAGCTTCAGCGGCAGCGAGAGCGAGAACGAGGAGCCGATCTGCGGCTGGCTCTCGACCGTGAGGCGGCCTCCCATTACCTCGGCCAGCTCCCGGCAGATGGCAAGTCCGAGGCCGGTCCCGCCGAAGCGGCGCGTGGTGCTCTCGTCGCCCTGGGCAAAAGGTTCGAAGATCTTGCGTACGGCCACGGCGTTCATGCCGATGCCGGTGTCCCTCACGGCCAGTCGCACGATCGCCCGGTCTTCCTCGATCGACTCGACGTCGGCCTTTACGGCCACTTCGCCTTGCTCCGTGAACTTCACCGCATTGCCGATCAGGTTCATCAGGATCTGGCGGACCCGGAGCGGGTCGCCCAGCAGCGTGCGCTCTGCGGGGTCCGGAGGACAAACGACCAGCTCGATGCCTTTCGCCTCGGCTGCGCCCGCGAACAGGCTCGTGCACTCTTCGAGCACCTGGCCGAGATCGATCGGCAGCGCTTCGAGCGCCACCTTCCCGGCGCGGATTTTCGACAGGTCGAGCAGGTCGTTGACGATCTGCAGCAGGATCTGCGCCGACGAGCGGATCGTCTTCGTGAGATGGGACTGAGTGGGCGACAACGTCGTGCGGGACAGGAGCTCCGTCATGCCGACCACGCCGTTCATCGGCGTACGCAGCTCGTGGCTCATGCGATCCAGGAACTTGCTCTTCGCCTCCGCCGCTTCGGCGAGCTGCTGGTTGCTTTCCCGAAGCTCACGGGTGCGGAGCTGCACTTCCGCCTCGAGGCGCTCGCGCGCGCGCACCATCTCACGGAATTTCTGCCGGTGCCTGTGAATCCGATGCGCGATGAAGCCGAGCAATGCCAGCGCGTAAGCGGCGTACGCGGCAGGCGAGGCCCAGGGCGCCGGATCGCGATGGATCGTGAGTTGCAAGGGCGTTGTGCTCCAGGCCGAATCGGAGTTGGCCGCGCGCACCTCGAGCACGTGATCGCCGGCATCCAGGTTCGTGAGCGTGATGCGGCGCTCCGTGCCGAGATCGATCCAGTCGTCGGTGAGGCCCGACATACGGTAGGCGAGCCGGTTGTGTGCGGGCGAGGTGAAATCCAGCACTCCGAAATCGAGCGACACGATGCTGCCGCGGTAATCGAGCTCGACCCGGTCGCGCAGCCAGAAGGGCGTGCCGCCCTCGGCCCGGACGCCGAGCACTTCCACGTTCGTGAGCGCCACGCGCGGCGGCTGTTTGTTCTCCGACAGCTTCGAAGGGTCGAAGATGTTGAAGCCGCCCGGCCCGCCGAAGGCGACCCGCCCGTCACGCAGCCGGAAGTACGCGCCGAACGAAAATTCCTCGCCCTGCAACCCGTGCTCGCGGTGGTAGGTCTTGACCGCGCGGCTTTCCGGATCGAGGCGCATCAGGCCGGTGTTGCTGCTCAACCAGAGGCGCCCGGCGGCGTCGGGCACCACGCCCCAAAGCGTGTCGCTCGAGAGACCGTCCTCGCTGGAGAAGACCTGGAACTCGATTGCCTCGGGTGCCGCGGCGGGATCGATGACGCGGGCGAGCCCGCCCCCGCCGGTTGCCACCCAGACGTTCCCGTTTGCATCCACCGAAACCGCGTACACGGTGTTGGCAGGCAGCGTCGACCCGTCGTCTGGTTCGTTGCGGAACACCTTCACGACCGTGCCGTCGGGGCGCGCCAGATTGAGTCCCTCGCCCTCGGTGCCGAGCCAGAGATTGCCGCGAGCGTCTTCGGCCATCGTTGTCACGATCGGTGCGCTCACGGCTCCCGGGGCGGAACCGTACGGAAGCTGGCGAACGCTGCGCGTAACGGGGTCCAGCACGTTCACGCCGCCGCCGTAAGTGCCGATCCAGATGGCGCCACTGCGCGCCTCGAGGATCGTCATGATTCCGCCGGCGCTGAGCGAGCGCGAATCGCCGGCCTGCACCGGAATCGATTCGATGCGCCCATCCGGCGTGAGTACCTTGAGGCCGCTGCCCATCGTGCCGATCCATAGCGAGCCGCGGCGGTCCCGCCGGAGCGCCGTCACCCGCTCGTCGCCCAGTGCGTTCTCGCGGCCGACGATCGCATCGAGGGGAGTGGCAGTGCCGGTCGCCGAGTCGAAGCGAAAGAGCCCGTTCAGCGAGGCGATCCACACCTGGTTTCCCGGGGCGTCCTCGAAAGCCAGCACCGGCTGGTTTTCGAGCCATGTGGGGCGATACCCGCCGAACTCCCAGCTCCGGGGATTCCAGCGGCTCACGCCGCCACTGCGCGTGCCGATCCAGACCAGCCCGGCCGGGTCCTGGTACAGGGACATCACGAATGAATCGCGCAGCGACGCGCTGTCGTTCGGGTCGCGCCGGTAATGGGTGAACGTGCCCGTGGAGCGGTCAAGGAGCGCGAGGCCGTCCGCCGTGCCGACCCACAGGCGTCCCGAACGGTCGATGAGGAGAGCCCGCACGTCGTCACTGGCGAGGGACGCCGGATTGCCGGGCTCGTGACGGAAGCTCTCGAGGACGCGGCCGCTGCGATCGATGCGCAGGAGGCCCGCGTTGAAGGTGCCGATCCAGAGCGTTCCGTCCCGGCCCTCGAGCACACGCGAGATCTCCCTGTCCCTCAGCGAGTGCGCCTCACCGGGGGCAGCGTCGAGACGGGAAAGCGTGTGCGTATCGGCGCGCCACCGATTCAGCCCCCGGTCCGTACCGATCCAGACGTCGCCCGCGCGATCGAGCGCGAGTGTAGAGACGCTGTCACTGGCGAGGGAGTCGGCATCGTCCGGGTCGTGCCGTAGGTGCTCGATGCGACCCGTTGAAGGGTCGAGAACGTCGACGCCGGCGTCGAACGTGCCGATCCACACGAAGCCGCGTGCATCGATCAGCACCGTGCGAACCCTGTCGCTGGCCAGCGAGCCGGCGTCGCCCGCGGCGTGCCGGTAGCTCGTAAAGCGGTCCGTGCGCCGATCCCATCTCGCGAGCCCTCCGCCGTTCGTTGCGATCCAGAGATTGGCGTGTCGGTCCTCGACGATCTCCCAGATATAGTTGTCCGGGAGCGATCCGGTCTCAGTGCGCGAGTGCGCGTAACGGTAGAGCTCGTGCCCGTCGTAGCGCACGAGCCCGTTCTCGGTACCGAGCCAGGCGAAGCCCTGCGAATCCTGCAGGGTTGTCATGACGGTCGCCTGCGGCAGCCCCTCCTCCGTGGTGAGGTGCTCCAGGAAAAGCGGCGGGCCGTCGGCCGCTACCGCGACCGGCGCTCCCAGCATCCACAGCAATCCGCTTGCCAGGTAGAGGCGCCAGCCGGGGCTCGATTGTCGGTTTATCGAGGTCACGCGTACAGTTTCCCCGGGGGAGGTCGGCGGCGCGTTGACCGGCGTCAAAGATCCGGCACGGGCACCGTGCCGGACCTGCGTCACAATCCCGCTACTCGTTCGGCACCCAGGACGCGATCGACGCCGGCTTGGTCGCGGACACCTCTGACGGCGAATTCCACCACGGCTGCGTCCGGCTCCACGTGTACCCGCGGCTCCAGGTGTAGCCGCTCGACCACATGTAATTCCGGCTCCAGGTGTAGCCGCGGCTCCACGTATAGCCACGGCTCCAGGTATAGCCCTCGCTCCACGCATAGCCCTGGCCCCACGGATAGCCCCTGGACCACGTATAGCCGTCCGAGTTGAGCTTCCCGCCCCACCACCAGTTGTCCATGTCCATGATGTAGTAATTGCCGCGCCAGTCCTGGTTGGCGGGGCCGCCGAAATGGGCGGTGCCTGCCAGGTCGGCGTGGATGTCCAGGCCCCGGTTGGCGCATCTCGACGCCGAGCTGCTGAGCGCCGAGAGCGCATTGACGAGCCCTGCACCTTGCTGGAACACGCTGTACGCTAGCGTGCCGTCCGCTTTCACTGCCGGGCGCGTCGAGGAGATGATGCGGCACTTGACCTCATCGGGCGTGAGCGAAGGGTATTTCTGCAGCAACAGTGCCGCGACACCGGAGGTGACGGCAGCTGCCTGGGACGTGCCGGACATCACGAAGAGCTGCTGGGCGACGTTCATCGAATCCGGGTCGATGTTGGCCAGGTAGCTGCTGCTCGACATCGAGGCCGCAATGTGACCGCCGGGCGCGACGAGCTCCGGCTTGACGAAGCCTTCGAAAGTGGGCCCTGTCGACGAGAACGACGCGAGGCGATCGTCGGCCCCGTCGTACGGCGTGTAGCTGTCTGTGAGCGCGCCGACGGTGATCACGTACGGCACGTTGCCGGGCACATCGATCGTCATCGGGTCCGGGCCGTCATTGCCGGCGGACGCGACGACGACTATGCCGGCCCGCCAAGCCTCCATCACTGCCTGGTTGAGCGGATCGTCCCAGTAGAACGATTGCGGCTGGGCGCCGAACGACAGGTTCAGCACCCGGATACCGTACTTTGCGCGATTCGCGACGATCCAGTCGATGCCGGCGATAACGTCTACGTAACGTCCGGCGCCTTCACCGTTGAACGCGCGCACGAGAACCAGGTTCGCCCCCGGCGCGATGCCGTGATAGTCGCCGGACAGCGCCTGAGCGCCGCTCGCGGCAATGGACGTCACGTGCGTGCCGTGCCCGTAGGGGTCGCCCGTCACCGGTCCGGTACCGCCGTTCGTCACGTCGATGGAAGCGAGGATGCGATCGCCGTAGAACTGGGTGGTGTCCCGCCAAAGACCCGTGTCGAGAACAGCAATGGTGACACCGCGGCCGGTGATCCCGGCCCGGTGGAGCGAATCCGCATCGATCAGGCCCGGATAGTTGGTCTCGTAGAGCAACGGGAGGCCAAGAATGCCCGTACCATCCTCCAGAACCGGGATCGAGCTGGTGAGGTCCACAACCGGCCCGGTGAGCGCGCTGACGACAGGCTGGGTCGTGACCGTCGAGATGATGGGAGCGGTAAGTTCCTGCGTTTCCTCGACCAGCGTCGTCTCTGCCAGGGTCGAGTTGAGCTCGTTTACCGCGTCTTCCAGGAGGCTCACTGCGTCGTCCAGGAAATCGAACCACCCGCGTGTGCGGACCGCGCGATCCTCGTACACGCGAACGCTCGAATCATCGCGCAGGCGGGCGACCTGCGCTGCGGTGAGCCGGGCGGAGACGGCATTGATGATCCCGAGCTCCTTCCCGGACTCGGCTCCCACACGGCGGACATGCGTACGCGCCGCGTCCAGCGTCGCGCCCTGCACGATGTAATCCGCCGGCCCTTCGGGTTCGGGGGCAGCGGTAGCCGGGGCGGCGATTGCGGTCAACAGCAGGACCAGCAGCCGGGGTGCAAGCTTTAGACGTTCCATGTTCTTCTCTCGGCCATTTGACGACGTCGCCATCTGACTACAAACCGGTCGAAGCGGCCCGGTCAGGGCGAACACTCGTGCCGCGAGCTTTGTGACGCAGTTCTCATAACTTGCGTGTCAAATTACGGCAGGCGCCCGGCCCGTCGCCGGGGCGGCGGGCTTACGCCGGCTGGCCGGCGGATGCCGGCGCGGTCACGTCGGATTCGATGCCGCCGTAGAGATCGCCGAGTCCGTAGCGGCAGCCGAGCTCGAGAAGCGCTTCGCGCTGCTCATCATCGTCGACGCCGGTGGCGATCGGCGTAAGGGAGAGGGCCTTGGCCATGGCGATTCCGGCGCGGCAAACCTTGCGCGCTACCGTATCGCTGCGGAGCGCCTGTACCCAAGCGCGATCGAGCTGGAGACCCCAGACCGGGGCTCGCGCGAGCGCTGCCAGGGAGCCGGCTTCGCGGCCCACTTCGTCGACGACGAACTGCAATCCCAGCTGGTGCAGCGAGTGAAAATCGGCAGTATCCCGCGCGACGAAAACCTTCTCCGCGACGCGCAGCTCGAGCCGTTCGGGAGGTACTCCCGCTTCTTCGATAGCGCCATGCAGATCCGCGACGAAGTCTTCGTGCAGGACGTGATCGCGCAAGGGGCCGAGCGATATCCGCACATCCGCCTCCGACCGCCCGCTGAGCGTCGCGAAGTCCTGCGGGAGTTGCGCGAGGATGCTGCGGGAGAGGCTGATCGCGAGGCCGGTCGCCCGCGCCACACGCAGGAATTCCATCGGGCGAATTTCGCCGCGCAAGGGATGAACCCAGCGGGCGTACCCGACCCAGGCGACCCTGCGTCCGGTATGCAAGTCGTGCCGGGCGGCATAGCGGAGGCGGATTGCACGGCTCGCGATGGCTTCGCGCAGCTCGTTCGCGATGTCGATGCGGGCGATCGATCTCAATTGCATCGTATCGCTGAAAAAGAACACGTTGCGGGAAGAAGCGCGGCGCGCTTCTGCAGCGGCGGCCCGCGCGTTGTCGAGCAGGACGCGCGGGCTCGACGCATCGACGCCGAGGATGCTTACCCCCGCGTAGGGTGTGAGGCGGAATTCCGCATCCGCAACGGCAATGGGCTCCCTGAGAGTGGCGCAGACATCCGCGACCCGCGCTTCGATGGCGTCACGATCCGCGCTCTTCACCACGAGCCCGAGAAGGTTCTCGCCGAGCTGGCCCAGGTACGATTCGGGTGAGCTATCGGCGGCCTCGCCCGCGCGCGCCGTAAGCCTGGCAAGGGCCGTGGTCAGGATCTGCTCGGAAACGCTGGTCGTAATGAGCTGCGCGATATCGGCGATTTCGTCGATGTACACCACGGCGACGGCCATTGGCTGCTCGCGAAGTGCCGCCATGGAAATGGATTCCTTGAAGCGGCGTAAAAATCCGCGGCGGTCGAGCTGCAACTGGCGATGCTCGCCGGTCCAGTCCACGCCATCTCCCAGCGCGGGACGAATGACGCAAATCGCCCTATCGGGACTTTGCGGGCTGACACGGATCTCGTATCGCTTGTCGCTATGCCGGAAGCGCGCCTCTACGGCCGCGCGGTCGGCAATCGCTTTCCGTGCGAGCTGGCGGACGAGCAGGGCGGTCGACCGGGACCACGACGGCACGAAGCCCTCGCCTGCCCCGCGGGAGCCCAGCTCGGACACAGCCCGCCCGCCGGCGTGCGCCACCGGGGTTCCGTCGCGCTTCACGAGCAGCACGAGGTCGGGCAGTGAGTCGATGAGAGCGGAGCTCGGCATGCGCCCACTGTACCGGGACCGCTGGAAAACGACTCCGACGCAAGTCACGTGGAGCGCTTACGGCGGCTCCGGTATTCCCGGCAGGGACTTTCTTTGGCGGCGATGATG
>DATABW010000455.1:0-2733 GCA_036259375.1 Woeseiaceae bacterium | reverse complement strand
CGCCGGCGCCCATCGTGCCGTCGGCATCGTGGTTCACCACGAGATCGATACCGTCCTGGTTCATAGGCACCCCGAAGATCCTGACGGTATCGTGAAGCGCGCGAAAGACGTCCAGGAAATGCTGCCAGCTCGAAGTGGAGTTCTTTATGGCTACAACTTTTTCGAGAGACGAGAGCTTCAGCAGCAACTCGAGATCCATATCGATGCCGGTACCGGGCGGCCAGTTGTATACGCAGATGGGCAGGTCGATGTTGTCGCTCACCGTTTTATAGAAAGCTTCGACTTCCCTCGACGTCGGGCGGACGTAAGGAGGAGGTGTAAGCAGGATACCGTCGAATCCGGCCCGACTTGCCGCGCCCGCGACTTCGATTGCTTCTTTCGCCGTGTATGCGTTGCAGCCGGCGATGATCGTCAAGCGACCGGCAAGCTTGCGTCCCACCGTGTTGAACAGGGTGACCTTCTCGTCCCGCTGCAAAGAGAACCATTCACCGGTCGTTCCCGCCACCACGATCCCGTGCATGCCCTCCGCGAACAGCCACTCGAGCAGGTCCTCGAGCATGCGGATGTTCAACTCGCCGTCCTTGTCGAAAGGCGTGGTTATGGCCGGGATGTACCCTCGCCAGTCTACGTTGTGTCGGTTCACTTATCTGCTCCTCAATGCCATTCGGCCGGGCGCGAGCAAACACGACGCGCACCGCCGAGCCGTGGCAACAGTTGGCGGCTATAGCCTATTGGCCGTTTCTTTGCCCCGCAACGTCACTCACTGCGTCTTTTAGTTGCATTTTCAGCAATCCGCATCCGGTGGAAGCCGGACCACAACGCTGGCGCAAACAGAGCAACCAGACGTTGCAGTAAGGACAACTAAAATTCGCCGTGTTGTTGAGGTTCGGCCTGCCTGTGGCAGTGTCGCAGACGCAAACTTACACGGAGGAGAAAGCCGTGCATAGATCTGTAGCGGGCGAGCGCCCTTATCCGGCGGGACGGATCATCGCGAGGATCTCCCGGAACACGCGGCTGTCCGCGTCGCCGAGCGACACGACGGTATCGCGATGATCTTCTCCCTCGGCGACCACCAGTTCGGCGGACGCCCCGGCCCGCTCGAGTCTTTCGACGAGTTCCCGCGACGAGGCCAGGTATTTCTCCTCGACCGAGCCGACCGCCACGACGGCCGCGGGAACCGGAGCTTCGATTTGCAAAAGCGGGCTGGCCGATACTTCGGCTTTGGGCGTCGGGGTGTACTCGCGTTCCGCACCCCTGAGGTCGTAGCTGCCGCTGATCGGCGCGATGCCGCGGAGCACCGACTGGGGAATGCCCCGCTCCTCCAGCCAGGCGCGATCGACGCCGAGGTCCGCCGCGAGGATCGCTCCCGCCGAGTGCCCGCCGACGTAGAGGGCCTCGGGGTCGCCTCCGTATTGCGCAACCTTCCGGTACAGCCATTCCACTGCGGCCTTCGCATCCTGCGGCTGCGCCGGGTAGTGATGCCCATCGCCCGTCAATCGATAACTCGCCACCGCGGTGATGATGCCCCTTGCGGCAAACGGCTCCGCCACGAACCCGTACTGCGCGCGATCGCCTTCCCGGAAGCCGCCGCCGTGCAGGAACAGAAACACCGGCGCCCCCTCGACCTCTCCCTCCGGCAGGTACAGATCCAGGCGCTGCTTCGGGTCTTCACCGTACGCCAGGTCGAGATGATGCGGCAGCTGCTCGCGCACGTTCGCCGTCCGCCGCTCCGCTTCCTCGTAAAACGCACCCCAGTCGATCTCGAACTCCTCGGGATGCATTACCGTGTAGTACCTCGATGCGTCCTGGGCCGCTGCAGAATTCCAGTGCATGACGCCCGACATGCTGATGAAGGCGACGAACACGAACTTTAGAACACGTTGGATTTTGCTCATGCGTAACTCCTGGCGGAAGCCAGACCATCATAGAGCCGGTCCGGCAAACCTGAGCGATACTGTCAATTCGTGTTTGTTGCACTTACCGCAATGTTCTCGCAAGCGGCGAGGGTATCGCCGCGGCCTTCGCGGGCCGCCCCTGTCGCCCATCGCTTGCAGACCTACGGAGCGGCGCCGGATTTGGAAAATCAGGTACCCGGGAAGGCACAGGCACCAGGTACGCCGGGCAAGGCACTCGGGGTTCACATTGCAGAGAGCGCAACAGAATTAGCCACCCATTGATATTGAATGTCCGGCCACGCCGCTTATGCTCCTGTAGTTCGATCACATGTTCACGATTGGATGCGCTCCATCGTCAAACTATGCGGGCGACTTGAAGTCGATCCGCATGTGAGGGGGACAAATGATCGTTCACCGGCGGAAGAGTACGTTCGCGATTGCTGTCGCAACCTTGTGCGGAACACTGCTGCAGACGGCAGGCGCACAGGAAATCGATCAAATTGTGGTCACGGCCAGCAAGCGCGGAGAGGTGGCTGTCCAGGATATCCCGGTTTCAGTGCAGGTGGTCGAAGGAGACCAGCTCCAGGAAGCCGGTGATCTCGACTTCATGGACTATTTCTACCAGATCCCCGGTCTTGCGGTGAACGATCAGGGGCCCGGCGACAAGCAGTACATCATCCGTGGCATCCAGTCTTCCGGCGCGGGCACGGTCGGGCTGTATTTCGATGAAGTCATCATTACCGGCGAAAGTGAGGGCGACGGGGGGAAGCAGCCGGACATCAAGATGTTCGACATCGACCGGATCGAGGTGCTGAAGGGACCGCAAGGCACGACGTTC
>DATABW010000454.1:0-2503 GCA_036259375.1 Woeseiaceae bacterium | reverse complement strand
AACCAGTGCGCGAGCCTGAACCACCTGGTGAATGTGGCGGTACGGGAGCACCAGGTGGAGGAGGCGGCGCTGATGGCGGTGCGGGCGAACCGAAGCTCGAAATCGACGCGCCTGCTGCTGGCTTCGGGGGTGAACCGGCGTTACGAGCAGGTTGCGACAACGATCGCGGGCAACCAGGGGCTGGTGTTCGAGCGGCTGCCCTGCGACCTGAAGCACGGCACGAGCGATCTCGAGCGGCTCGATGCCGGCAGCGAGCCGCCGGTGGCGGTCGTGATCCAGCAGCCATCCTTTCCCGGCACGCTGGAGGAGGTCGATCGACTGACGGACTGGGCGCACGACCAGGATGCGCTCGTGATCGCCGTCGTCAACCCGACGTCGCTGGCGGTCCTGAAGCCGCCCGGCGCGTGGGGCGAAGCCGGCGCCGACATCGCCTGTGGCGAAGGCCAGCCGCTCGGGATCCCGCTGTCCTCCGGAGGCCCCTACTTCGGGTTCATGGCGGCGAAGCAGCAACACGTGCGCCAGATGCCGGGACGGATCGTCGGCCGCACGACCGACCTCGACGGCGCCTGGGGGTACACGCTGACGCTGCAGGCCCGGGAACAGCACATCCGGCGTTCGAAGGCGACGTCCAATATCTGCACGAACCAGGGGCTCATGGTGACGGCGGCGACCATTTACATGTCGCTGCTCGGTTACGACGGGCTCAACGCCGTGGCGCGGGAGTCGGTCGGCCGCACGCGCGAGCTCGCAAAGCTGTTGACGGCGATCGAAGGGGTCGACA
The DNA here is from genome assembly GCA_036259375.1 of Woeseiaceae bacterium. GTDB lineage: Bacteria > Pseudomonadota > Gammaproteobacteria > Steroidobacterales > Woeseiaceae > IDS-8. Next base: position 1,722 of record DATABW010000454.1, on the reverse strand, counting down.
AGGCGTTCGACGCACCGCATTTCCACGAGATCGCGCTGCGCCTCGACCGGCCCGTGGCGCCGGTGCTGGCGGCCCTGGCGGAGCGCGGGATACTCGGCGGCCTCGATATCTCGCGCGACTACCCCGAGCTGGGTCACGTGCTGCTCGCCTGTGCGACGGAAACCAAGACGCAATCCGACCTGGAGGCCTATGCCGGCGCGCTTGCAGAGATCATGAAGAAGGAAAGAACATGACGAACCAGGTCTTCGCCAAGATGCGCGAGCCGCTCATCTTCGAGAAGTCGCGCGCAGGAAGGCATGCGACGGCGCAGGCGCCGGACGACGCCGCAGAGATCAGGATACCGGAGCAGTTCCGGCGGGAGGACCGGCCGCTGCTGCCTGAGGTATCCGAGCTGCAGGTAGTGCGGCACTTCACCCGCCTTTCGCAGCTGAACTTTTCCATCGACACTCACTTCTACCCGCTCGGCTCCTGCACGATGAAGTACAACCCGCGCGCCTGCAACGCGCTCGCGATGCTGCCGGGCTTCCTGAACCGGCATCCGCTCGGCCCGGTGGAGCACGGTCAGGGATTCCTCGCCTGCATGTTCGAGTTGCAGGAGATGCTGAAAGCGGTGACAGGCATGCGGGCCGTATCGCTGACGCCAATGGCGGGTGCGCAGGGTGAGCTCGCGGGCGTGGCGATGATCCGTGCCTATCACGTTGCGCGCGGCGAAGAACACCGGAACGAAGTCATCGTTCCCGACGCGGCGCACGGCACCAACCCCGCCACCGCGACGATGTGCGGCTGCGTGGTGCGCGAGCTGGCGACGGACAGCGAAGGCGACGTCGACATCGAGGCGCTGAAGCAGGCGGTGGGACCGAATACGGCCGGCATCATGCTGACCAATCCGTCGACGCTCGGCGTGTTCGAACGCCGGATCAAGGAGATCGCGGAAATCGTGCACGGCGCGGGCGGTCTGCTGTACTACGACGGCGCGAACCTGAACGCGATCCTCGGCAAGGTGCGGCCGGGCGACATGGAATTCGACGTCATCCACATGAACCTGCACAAGACGTTCTCCACGCCGCACGGCGGCGGCGGGCCCGGATCGGGCGCGGTCGGCGTCGGCAAGCGCCTGCAGCCGTTCCTGCCGATCCCGGTGGTGGCCGAGGAGGAGCGGGACGGCGCGCCTCACTACCGCTGGCTGGCCGAGGACGACCTGCCGCAGAGCATCGGGCGTTTGTCCGGCTTCATGGGCAATGCCGGCGTGCTGCTGCGCGCCTACGTCTATATGCGCATGCTCGGTCACGACGGCATGCGCCGGGTCGCGGAATTCGCGACCTTGAACGCGAACTACCTGATGGCGAGGCTGGCGAAGGAGGGATTCACGCTGGCGTTCCCGGAGCGGCGCGCGAGCCACGAGTTCATCGTGACCCTGAAGCGGGAGGCGAAGACGCTGAACGTGACGGCCATGGACTTCGCGAAGGCGCTGCTCGACCAGGGCTTCCATGCCCCGACTACGTATTTCCCGCTGCTGGTCCCCGAATGCCTGCTGATCGAGCCGACGGAAACCGAGACGCGCGAGATGCTGGACCGCTTCGTCGACGCGATGGTCGCCATCGCCGAAGCGGCCCGGGCGGACGTCGAGCGGCTGAAAGGCGCGCCGTACACCATGCCGGTGCGCCGCCTCGACGATGTCAAGGCCGCCCGGAACCTCGATCTCGTCTATCGACCCGAGTCGTA
>DATABW010000453.1:0-2898 GCA_036259375.1 Woeseiaceae bacterium | reverse complement strand
CGGCAGCTCGGGCGCGGCGGCGGCGACAATGATGCCGTCGTATGGACTGTACTTGCGCCACCCTTCCCAGCCGTCCCCGAGCTGCCGCCTAAACTGCTGGAACAACTGGCGCCCGGCGGTCGCCTGATCATCCCGGTGGGCCCGCCGCGGCGACAGGAACTGTGCCGCGTCACCCGTGCAGGCGACCATTTCGAACGAGCGTCGCTTGGTGCAGTCAGTTTCGTGCCGCTCGTACAAGGAAAGAAATTTTGAGCACTTACCGAAGCGTACGACGACATCTCAACGTGATTTGGCATCGACTTCACTCCACGCGCAGGAGTCTTGGCTGAATGCGCCTCTTCGGGCCCCTGTACGAGCGCGTACTGGAATGGTCGCGGCACCGCCACGCGGAACGGTATCTCGCCGGCCTTTCCTTCGCGGAGTCTTCTTTTTTCCCGATACCGCCGGACGTCATGCTGGCGCCGATGTGCCTGGCTGAACGAAAGCGGGCGTGGCGCTACGCTACCGTCACCACGGTTGCCTCAGTCCTCGGCGGTGTCGCCGGCTATGCAATCGGTTACTTCCTGTTCGAATTGATCGAGCCGTGGCTGCAAACGACCCACTACTGGGAGAGCTACGTCGAGGCCCGGGCCTGGTTCGACAAGTGGGGCGTGCTGGCCGTGTTCGTCGCCGGTTTCTCGCCTATTCCCTACAAGATTTTCACCATAGCGGCGGGCGCAGCAGTGCTGACGTTTCCATGGTTCGTGGTCGCGTCCTTCCTCGGCCGCGGTGGCCGCTTCTACCTGGTGGCGGGATTCATCGTGGCAGGCGGTGAACGCATGGCTGCCTTGTTGCCCAGATACGTGGAACGCATCGGCTGGGCCGTGGTCGCGATCGCAGTGGTGGGCGTCGGCTTCCTAATGATGAAGGAATGAGACCAGCTGGGAGCCACTGCGGCGCGGCCGGTGCCGGAACGCCTCTGCCTTTTCGCCTGTTGCTGCTGCTGACGGCGCTCCTTGTCGCTGCCTGTGGACCTGCGACGCGTCGTGATCACTCACCTGACATTCATATCGTGCGCTCCGGCGAAACGCTGTTCACCATAGCCTGGCGTTACGGTAGGGACTACCGGGATCTCGCGCGGTGGAACCGGCTCGGGGACGGCTCCCTGATCTATCCTGGCCAGGTGATCCAGCTGGATCCACCTGCCGGCACGCGCGCGGCGGCGCCGCGGCAGCCCGCCAGGACAGCCGACCAGCCGCCGCCGAGGCGTGCAGAACCGCTGCCATCGATTCCCGCCGAACCGGCACCGCCATGGGAATGGCCGACAACAGGCAGGGTGGTGGTGGAATTCGGCGGCCGTCCGGGCAGCGGCACCGGCATCCTGATCGATGGCAACCCGGGCCAGCCGATCGAGGCAGCGGCTGCCGGCCGGGTGGTGTATTCCGGCGGTGGACTGATCGGCTATGGTCAGCTTATTATCATCAAGCACAACGACACTTACCTCAGTGCATACGGGCACAACGCGTCGCTGCTGGTTCGGGAAGGCGAAGCCATCAGGAAGGGCCAGCGCATAGCAACGATGGGTGAGGGGCCGGGACGTGAGCCGCGACTGCATTTCGAAATCAGGCGCAACGGCAAGCCGGTTGACCCGCGACAATATCTGCCAGCGAGATAATCGACTTTACATCAGCGCCAACTTCGCACTGGCGGCTGTGGCAAGCACTCTCTCCAGAAGACGGCTGCTTTAACCAGGGCCACAGTTCCGTGCGACAGACCGGTTCACATGCCGCAACTCTCTCGCCTGCAAAAGCGAGGATCTCTACAGTGGCAGTCGCAGGCTGGTCGAAAGAATCAATACGCGTCGATGCGAGTACGGTCTCTCCGTACGACGCCAAGCGCCTCTATTTGAACGAAATCGGCACTTCCCGGTTATTGTCGGCCGAGGAGGAAGTCCAGATCGCGCGGCGCATTCGACAGGGCGACGAGGCGGCACGGCGGCGGATGATTGAAAGCAACCTCAGGCTCGTCGTGAAGCTCGCCCGCCGGTATATGGATCGCGGGTTGCCGCTGCTCGACCTGATCGAGGAGGGCAATCTCGGGTTGATCCACGCCGTCCGCAAGTTCGATCCCGAGCGCGGCTTTCGCTTTTCCACCTATGCAACCTGGTGGATCCGCCAGACGATCGAGCGCGCGATCATGAACCAGACGCGAACGGTCCGGTTGCCCATCCACGTCATCAAGGACATCAATTCCTGTCTGCGCGCCGCGCGTTACCTGCGCCAGGTCAACGGTGCGGCTCCCACCGCAGCCGATATCGCGCAGCACTTGAAGCGCGAACTTGCCGACGTCGAACGGCTCATCGCCCTTCACGAGCGTGTCAGCATCGGCTCTGCCGCCAGTGACGAAGACAGCACCCCACTCGACATGCTCGCCGACGAACCCGAAGCGGAACCGCCGCAGTGCGTCCAGCAGGAGCGGGTGACGGCCATCCTCGATGCCTGGCTCGCAAAGCTGGACAGCAAGCAGAGGGCTGTCGTCGAACAGCGCTACGGCCTGCACGGGCACAACCGCCTTACGCTGGAGGAAATCGGCCGGGACATCGGTGTCACCCGGGAGCGTGTTCGCCAGATCCAGCTCGAGGCGCTGAACAACCTCAAGCGCATGATGGAAAGCCACGGCCTGAATGGCGCCGCCTTGCTCGACTGAGGGTGCGTCAGTCTTCAGCACGGCACGCATTGTTCTTGAACGGTCGACGTTGGCGCTGCTCGGGAGATCACCGCGAATCGGCTGGAACCGTATCGTTGACGATCAATGCGGCGGCGGCCCGGCGGCCTTCGTTGATGAGGATGTTGAACGTCCGGCAGGCAGCCGGAGTATCCATTGTCTCGAAGCCGATGCCGCGGCGCGCCAGTGCGAACA
>DATABW010000452.1:0-4129 GCA_036259375.1 Woeseiaceae bacterium | reverse complement strand
AGCTGTTCAATGGTCGGGAACCGGACGCCGACGCTGCCCGCCATGCCCCGGAGCATCGCGCCGATACCCTTGTCCATCCAGCCGGAAACATCCAACGGGTAAGGCCGTTGCGTGAACATTTCCAGGAAGAACGGCCCCATCAGCTTCTGGAACCGGTTCAGCTTCAGCGGCTGCGGCGGCAAAGCTGTCATCGGACGGGACTGCAGGACATACACCTGGTCCCCCACCGCGGACCACTCCATGTCCTGCGGACGCCCGAACAGCTCGGCCGCCCGCCGCGCCAGCTGCGCCAGTTCACCGAGCCGTGCAGGGTCAAGCGTCTGCTGCAGGTCCGCGCTTGCCTGGCTCGCGGTGGTTCCGCCGTCGTCGTTCGCACGGATCGCTACTTCATGCCGGCCAGGGGCATAAGCCCTCAGGCGTCCAGCGCTGTCGAGGACGTAATGATCGGGAGTGACCAGGCCGGAGACCACCGCCTCGCCCAGACCGCTGCTCGCATCCACAACAATCTCACTGCGCTCACCGGTTATCGGGTTCGCGCTGAACATCACACCCGCGGTCTCTGCCGGAACCATTTCCTGAACGACGACGGCGATGGCCACCTCCTGCGGGTCGATCCCCTGCCGCTGGCGGTACGCGATCGCCCGGTCCGTCCAGAGGGAGGCCCAGCAGTCCACCACCGCCTGGATCACAGCGTCTTCGCCGACCACATTCAGGTAGGTGTCCTGCTGGCCCGCGAAGGCTGCGCCGGGCAGGTCCTCGGCAGTGGCACTTGAACGTACCGCTACCGGCTTGGACCCCAACCGTGCATACGCTTCCGCCACGGCCGCTCTTATTTTTGGCGGAACGGTTGTGGTGGCAAATTCGGCCCTGATCCTGGCACCGTCCGCACCGGATTCGAGCAGTCCGGCCAGTTTCGCGCCCAGCGGCGTGGAGTCCAGCAGCTCAGCGTAGGCCTGCGTGGTCACAACGAAGCCTTCCGGCACGGGAAAGCCGTTTCGGATCAGCTCGCCGAGGTTCGCTCCCTTTCCGCCTGCCGAAGCGATGTCCCCGGCGCCGAACCCGGCCAGCCGTCCCACGAGGGCGCTTTCAGTCATGATCAGGATCCTCCGGTTTCGCGGACGGCCGGTCCCCTACAACATACGCCCATGGCCTGTTAAAAGAAGCAGGCCCCGACTCGTCGTCGGGACCTGCTTCCGTAAGGTCGTAGAGGCAAGGAGCCTTAAGCGGCGAAGCGCTCCTGCAGTACCTTCAGCTGTGCGGACAGCTGCTCCGGCAGTGACTCGCCGAAGCGGGCGTACCACTCCTCGATGCCCTTGAGCTCTTCGGCCCATTCAGCGGCATCGACCTTGACGGCTTCCTCTACCTGTTCCGGCGTCATGTCCAGCCCGGTGAGGTCGAGGGAGTCCGGTGTCGGTACGAAGCCGATCGGCGTTTCGGTGGCGTCGGCCTTGCCTTCGATCCGCTCGATGGCCCACTTCAGGACTCGGGAGTTGTCCCCGAAGCCTGGCCAGGCGAAGCCGCCGTCGGCAGTGCGGCGGAACCAGTTGACCAGGAAGATCTTGGGCAGACGCTCCTGGTTACCCTTGCCGGAAACGGTGATCCAGTGGCGCAGGTAGTCGCCACCTTTCGCCAACCCTTTGATCTGCTTGCGGAGACGACCGCCATTGCCTCCCGATCGATAACGAGAGAGGGCGGTAATTCTGCGAAAATCGAGTTTGGCTGGGGGACTAGGATTCGAACCTAGACTGGCGGAGTCAGAGTCCGCTGTCCTACCGTTAGACGATCCCCCACCGGCATCAAGCGGGTCGGCCGCCGAGGGCAGCCCGGCCCCGCCGGGGTTCGCGCAGCTTGTATCATACGCCGTCGAGATTGGGTAGCGCGCCATATTGTCAAGCGCCCGGAAGCGCCGGTAGCGCTGTCTGCAAGGCGGCGCCGTTGCCCTTCCGAACGAGTGCTCCCACCTCTGCGTCATTCGCCGGACCGGGCCGATCGCGGCCGCGCCGTGCGTTTCGTCTATCGGCACGGGTACGTATGTGACAGCGCAAGCGGCGAGCATCGCGGAGGACATCGGCGGCGAACACGACAGGCCCGTGTCGGACGACCCGGCGACGCGACCGGGCATCGCGCTGCTGCCTGGGGCGCAGCGCCGGGCCGAAGCCGGCCACCCGTGGATCTATTCGAACGAGATCGCGATCGACGCCGCGGCCAAGGCGCTGCCGCCCGGGACCCTCGTGACGTTGCGCCGCGCCGACGAGCGGCCGTTCGGCGTCGCGCTGTTCAACCCGCATGCGCTGATCGCCGCGCGCCTGCTCGACCGTGACGCCAGCCGGACAATCGCCACCCGGTTTTTTTCGCGCCGCATCGAGCGGGCGCTGCGAATACGCGAGCGGCTTTATCCGGCGCCCTATTACCGCCTGGTGCACGCCGAGGCGGACGGCCTGCCGGGCCTCGTCGTCGACCGGTTCGGGACGGTGCTGGTCGTCCAGACAAATGCCGCCGGGATGGAGCGGCTGTCGCCGCTCGTGATCGAGGCGCTATGCGCGTTGCTGTCGCCCGAAGCCATCGTGCTGCGCAACGACAGCCCGGCGCGGAGCCTCGAAGGACTGCCGCTCTACAGCCGGGTGGCGCAAGGCGCGATCGACGGCCCGGTGACGCTCGAAGAGAACGGCATCAGGTTTCAGGCCGATGCGGTCGGCGGACAGAAAACCGGCTGGTTCTATGATCAGCGCGACAATCGCGGCTTTGTTGCCGCGCTCGCCGGCGGCGCGCGGGTGCTCGACCTGTACTGCTACGGCGGCGGGTTTGCCGTGACCGCCGCCATGGGCGGCGCCGAATCGGTGCTCGGCATCGACCGTTCCGAGGCGGCGTTGACGCTCGCCGAAGGGTCGGCGCGGCTGAACGGCGTCTCCGGAAGCTGCATCTTTCGCCGTGGCGACGTGTTCGCCGAGACCGCTTCGCTGGCCGGGTCCGGCGAGCGGTTCGACATCGTCGTTGCCGATCCGCCGCCTTTCGCACGCTCGAAACGCGATATGCCGGCAGCACTGCGCGGCTACCGCAAGCTGGCGCGGCTCGCCGCGCAACTGACCGCGCCCGGCGGGTTTCTGTTCGTCGCCTCGTGCTCGCACAATGTCGGCGCCGCCGAGTTCGCCGACTCCGTGCGGCGCGGCTTGACCGATGCCGGACGCGGCGCCCGCATCCTGCGCAGCAGCGGCGCCGGCCCCGACCACCCGGTCCACCCTGCCCTGCCCGAGACCGGCTATCTCAAAGCGCTGACTCTGGCTCTGGATTAGAGCCGCCGCCCTCCCCGCTCAACGGGTCCGAGTGGCGGAACGGCGAGAATTCGGCGAGCTGCTCGATCTTTTGCTCGACCATTTCGCGCTCACGGGCGAGAAAGGCGGCGACGGCGCGGCGGAAGCTCGGGTCGGGGATCCAGTGTGCGCTGTAGGTCGGCACCGGCAGATAGCCGCGCTGCAATTTGTGCGGCCCCTGGGCCCCGGCCTCGACCCGCTTCAGCCCGCGTTCGATCGCGAATTCGATCGCCTGGTAATAGCAGCATTCGAAATGCAGAAAGCGGTACTCGCGGTGCGCACCCCAGTTGCGGCCGTAGATCGTATCGCGTCCCAGGATGTTGAACGCGCCGGCGATGTAGTCCTTGCCGCGCCGCGCCATGAACAGCACGATTTTGTCGGGCATGCGCTCGCCGAGCATCGAGAAAAACCGCCTTGTCAGGTAGGACGAGCCCCATTTGCGGTCAGTCGTCCCGAGATAGAGGCGATAAAACGCGTCCCACGCGCGCTCGGTCAGATCGGAGCCGGTCAGCATGTCGATCTCGATGCCGCCGGAAAGCGCCTCGCGGCGCTCCTTCTTGACCGCCTTGCGCTTGCGTGAATTGAGCGCGGCGAGATAGTCGTCGAAATCGCGGTAGCCGTCATTCGCCCAATGAAATTGCTGGCCGATCCGTGGCAGGAACCCGGCCTGCTCGAACGCCTCGAAATCCCGTGTCTCCGGGAAATTGACGTGCAATGACGACAGCTTGCGCTGGCGCGCCAGCTCGACCATTCCGGCCACGAGATGCAGGCGCGTTTCGGTCGGCGCGTCCGGCGCCACGAGCAGTCGTGGCCCCGGCACC
>DATABW010000451.1:0-1811 GCA_036259375.1 Woeseiaceae bacterium | reverse complement strand
GGCATCCCACGCTCCCGGCTCCGCCAGCCTAAGACGCGGTGCAATACCGCCCGATCAACCGCTCCAGCATCCCCACCGCGGGCTCGATCGCCGAAAGCTCCAGGTACTCGTCGGGCTGGTGTGCCTGGTCGATGCTGCCGGCGCCCGCGACCACGACCTCGGTGCCCATGCCGGCGAAGATCGGCGCCTCGGTTGCGAAGGCAACGGCGCCCGCTTCATGGCCCGTAAGACTTTCCACGGCCCGCACCAACTCGGAATCGGCCGGCGTATTCATCGCTTCGATACCGTGAAACAACGGCCGGAAGGAAACTTCGAGTCCGGAACCTTGCGTGCAGTCGCGCACCCGCTGGTGAATGCGCTTGCGCACGTCGTGCAACTTCATACCCGGTAGAAAGCGGCAGTCGAGATCGAGCAGGCATTCAGCGCAGATGCGATTCGGATTATCGCCGCCCCGCACGCGCCCGAAGTTGATGGTCGGGTGCGGGACCTGGAACGAGTCGTCCGTGAACTCCGTCTGCAGCTCGAGACGCAGCACGGTGAGCTCGTTAAGCACGGCGCGCAAGCCGTCGACGGCGCTGACGCCGAGCGCAGGATTGCTGGAATGGCCGGAGCGGCCCACGAGGACGATGCGCTCCGCGAGTATGCCTTTATGCACGCGCACCGGCCTGAGATTGGTGGGTTCGCCGATCAGGGCGAAGTCGGCGAGCTTGTCGCGGCCGAAGGCGAGCGAGCGGGCGCCGCTCATGCCGGTTTCCTCGTCGGCCGTCGCGACCACGATGAGCCGGCGCTTCAGGTCGTTTGCCGAAATACGTGCCGCCGCCGCAAGCGCCAGTGCAAAGAAGGATTTCATGTCGGCGGTGCCGAGCCCGTACAGGCGCCCGTCGCGTTCCGTCAGCTCGAAAGGATCGCTGCTCCAGGAATCGGCATCGAACGGAACGGTGTCGCTATGGCCGGACAGCACGAGCCCGCCGGGGCCCCGCCCGAGTGTCGCAACGAGGTTGAACTTGTCGTCCTGGCCGTCGACACCAGTCCATTCCACGCGAAAGCCGGCGGATTGCAGCATGTCCGACAGGCGTTCGAGAACCGCCTTGTTCGACATGTCGAAGGATTCGTCCGAGCAGCTGACCGACGGGATGCCGATCAGCTCTCCGATATCACCGATCACCTTGCGGGGACTGGCCTGCATAAAGACTGCGACCGGACTACGGCACCTTTCGTTCAATCCGGATGTGCGCGGCATCGCCCGCGGCGATCGTCTGCCGGCCGTACCAGTCGCCTGGCTGCTCCAGAGGCTGCCCCGACAGGGAGGCGCGCGCCACGATCTCCACCCGGTCGAACGACGACAGCCGCCGTCCGGGCAACATCGAATCGGCGTCGCCGAGCGTCAGTGTAAGCGGCAGCTCGGCTGCTTTGCGCCGCACTGCCGCAATCGGTGGCGACGGCTGTGCCGGATCCCGCGCGATGACGTACACGGTCGCATCCGGGCTGACGGCCTGCCGTGCATCCTCGCTCATCGAGAGCTCGACGCGGATCACCGCTTCGTCGGAGCCGGTATCTGCTGCGACGGCGGTCCCGCCACTCTCATCGCGCCATACGGCGATGCGGTCCCTGAGGATCGCCTGGACCTCGGGCGGCGGTGATTGCGCGAGCAGCGCCTCCCAGCGGTCCGCCGCCAGTGACGTGTTGCCGCGCGACACCGCCGCGATGCCTCCGTAGAACAGCGCTTTCGGATTGTCGGGGGCGAGCGCCAGCGAGTTTTCGAACAGCTCGCCGGCCCGCCCGGTGATCGAGTCGCTGTCGCTGTTGAGCAG
>DATABW010000450.1:0-2859 GCA_036259375.1 Woeseiaceae bacterium | reverse complement strand
TTCTACCTGGTCGCTGGCCTGATCGTTGCGGGCGGCGAGCGTATGGCCGCCATGCTGCCGAAATACGTCGAGCGCATCGGCTGGGCGGTGATAGTGATCGTGGCGGCCGCGGCGGCGTGGCTCGCCATGAGGGAATGACGGGCGGCACGGCCAGTACCCGGACGGGTAACGGTTTCCGTCGCGCGTGGTTCCGGAACGCGGCGGCCGTGCTGGCGGTGGCGATCATTGCGGCGGCCTGCGGTTCGCCGCCTCGTGTCGAGCAAATGCGCGACTATCACATCGTGCGTTCGGGGGAAACGCTGTTCACGATTGCCTGGCGCTACGGAAAAGACTACAGGGAACTCGCGCGCTGGAACGATCTCGGTGACGGATCGCTGATCTATCCCGGGCAGCTGATCAAGCTGTACGCGCCGCCGGGGAGCGCGAGCACGCGAGGGCAGCCGCGGCGGTCTGCGGATCAGCGAAACGCCGGCACGCGCGCGCCGGCATCCGCGCTGCCGGAAGTGCCGTCCGAACCGCCGCCCGCCTGGGCCTGGCCGACACCCGGTCCGGTGGTGGTCGGGTTCGGCGAACGGCCCGGGACCGGCACGGGCGTCCTGATAGGCGGAAAAAGCGGCCAGCCCGTGCGCGCTGCAGCCGGCGGACGCGTCGTCTACTCGGGCAGTGGACTAATCGGTTACGGACAGCTTATCATCGTAAAGCACAACGACACCTACCTCAGTGCTTACGGGCACAACGCGTCGTTGCTGGTACAAGAGGGCGAAACCGTCGGACAAGGCCAGCGCATCGCGACGATGGGCGAAGGGCCGGGACGCGAGCCGCGCCTGCATTTCGAGATCAGGCAGAACGGCAAACCGGTCGACCCGCGACAGTATCTGCCGGAGCGGTAAATGAACACCGCCGCGATCGCCGACGATCGAGATCGCGAAACACTACACCGGCATCTCATGGCCGCCATCCGGCCGCTAACCCGGCCACCCATTCGGCAAGGACCTGCCGGAAGCCGTAATCGCCGCAGCCACGAGACCCCGGCGGACGCTCGCTTTAAAAGTTGATTGTGATTCCCGCGAGACGCGAGCGTTTCGCGCCTGCAAGCCAATCCAGGCCTGCAAGAACAACGGGAGCGAGAGAGTGAGCGCTGTAATTCCCGAAAGAGCCGCGCGCCGCAGGACCGAACCGCATCCGAGGCGGCCGGCGGCGCCCACGGTCGAGCCGGCCGGGACCTCATCCGTGGACGAGGCGCCCGAGCGCGTCGACAATTCCTCCGCGCCAGGCGCCGCTACGCTGGACGTGACGCGGCTTTACCTCAACGAGATCGGGGCGTCCCGCCTGTTGACGGCCGCTGAAGAGATCTACTTCGCGCGCCGCATCCGGAAGGGGGACGAAGCCGCGCGACAGCGCATGATCGAGAGCAACCTGCGGCTCGTCGTCAAGATCGCGCGGCGCTACATCGACCGCGGCCTGCCGCTGCTCGACCTCATCGAAGAAGGTAACCTCGGGCTCATTCACGCGGTGAAGAAGTTCGATCCGGAACGCGGGTTCCGCTTCTCCACGTACGCGACATGGTGGATTCGCCAGACCATCGAACGTGCCATCATGAACCAGTCGCGCACCGTCCGGTTGCCGATCCACGTGATCAAGGACATCAACAGCTGCCTGCGTGCGGCGCGTACCCTGCAGCAGGAGCACGACAAGGCGCCCTCCGTCGGCGAGATCGCCGAGTACCTGGATCGCGATCCGCTGGAAGTCGAACGGCTCCTGGCGCTGCACGAGCGGGTGACGATCGGGTCATCGGGCGGTGATGACGAACGTGGCCTGCTGGAAACGCTCGCGGCTCACCGCAACGCCGAGCCGGCGACCTGCGTCCAGCAGGAGCGCGTCAACGCGATCGTCGACTCATGGGTGATGAAGTTGACCGAGAAGCAGCGCGCCGTGGTCGAACGACGTTTCGGACTGCACGGCTATCGACGGCTGACGCTGGAGGAGATCGGCTGCGAGATCGGTGTGACGCGCGAGCGCGTACGCCAGATCCAGCTCGACGCGCTGCGCAACCTGAAAGACATGATGCAAAGCCACGGCATCGAAGGCGAATCGCTGCTCGATTGAGCACCTACAGGAGCAGTACGGCCGCGGCGCGGCGCTCTTCCTGCACCAGTATGTTGAACGTGCGGCAGGCGGCCGGCGTGGTCATCGTCTCGAAGCCGATGCCGCGGCGAGCCATTGCGAACACGAGCTCACGCGGCGGAGTCGCCGATTCCCAGCCCGTCCCCAGCAAGATCACCTCGGGGTCCTGCGCGAGCAGGCTCGAGAAATCGCTTTCGTCGAGCTGTTCCACGTTGCCGGCTGGCCAGTCCAGCACGTCGCGATCCGGCGTGATCACGACGTCCGTCGTGACGGTCCGTTGCCCGATGCGCACCTCGCCCGGCTCGACGTGCCGCACGGTCACGGAAGAATTCGGGTCCCTGGCAATCTGCATCGTGCTTCCGTCCTCTCCGGTTGCTGGTCGATCGGTGTAGGAGGCCTCCGGACCGCGAGCGACCCTGGGCGTCGACTGCATCGCGGGCTCCTGGCAGCCATTCATTTTCCCTGTTGCACTTCGACAAGGATAGTGAAGAATGGTGCGCCTGAGGGGGGAGCCGGCGCTGAAAAAGACTGACCGACACGCAATTGTTGCGCTGGCCGCCGAGCCGGACGAGATAGCCGCGACACCCGGGCACCGTTGGCTTGCGCGCGCGCGGCTCGAGCGCCATGGCGCTGTCGGGGACCTGCTGCCGCGAATACTGCACGCCCTGTCCCTGCCGCCGCCCGACGGCGGGATGGCGGCGCTGCGATTCTGGCAGCAGACGGGCGAGCCGCCGG
>DATABW010000449.1:0-3551 GCA_036259375.1 Woeseiaceae bacterium | reverse complement strand
GCGACCTGCCGACGGTCGGCTTCCGCATTTCGCGCGACCAGTCCGCCCTGTTATCGCCCTCTTTTGACGAACCGATGTTTGCGCTGCGCGCCGTTTCGACGCAAACGAAAGGCTGGGAGGACTTCGCAATCGACTTCGGTGAGTTCGCGCAAAGCTGGGGCGGAATGCCGTTGTTCAACCAGACACGCGGGCTGGAAACCGGGTACGCGGCCGAGGTGTTCGGCAGCCGGCTCGACTTCTTCCGCCGGATACGGCGGCAGATCGACCCGGAAAACCGCATGATGAACCCGTTTCTGCTGCAATACTTTCATTGAGGGGCGGCGAACGCGCGGCGAATGTCCTGGCCGGTCGGGTTCTGGAACAGGTGCAGCCCGAACTCGCTCGTGACGGCCAGCACGTGGTCGAAGATATCGCCCTGGATGTTCTCGTAGCCGGCCCACTCAGTCGTGTTGGCGAAGGCGTAGATTTCCAGCGGCAGCCCCTCGGGGCCGGGCGCCAGCTGGCGCACCATCAGCGTCAGTTCCTTGTGAATGCCCGGATGGCTCTTCACGTAGTTGAACACATAGGCGCGAAATGTGCCGATGTTCGTCAGCCGGCGCAGATTGATGGCCTCCTGCGCGCCGGCTGCGATACTGCGGTTGTGCGCTTCGAGCTCGCCTTCCTTGTCCACGATATAGGTTTCCAGTAACGCGAAATTCCGAAATCGGTCGATTTCTTCGCGCGTCAGGAATCGAATGGATTCGACGTCGATAAAAACGCTGCGCTTGATGCGCCTCCCGCCGGCACCGTACATCCCGCGCCAGTTGGTGAACGACTCCGAGATCAGCGCGTGCGTCGGTATCGTCGTGATGGTCTTGTCCCAGTTCTGCACCGTCACCGTGTGCAGAGCGACGTCGATCACGTCTCCGTCCGCGTTGAAGCGGGGCATCTCGATCCAGTCGCCGACGCGGACCATGTCCTGGGCTGTCAACTGCACACTCGCGACCAGGCCGAGAATCGTGTCGCGGAATACGAGCAGGAGTACCGCCGTCATGGCGCCGAAGCCGGTGAGCAGGAGCGCCGGGGAGCGATCGATGAGCGAGGCCACAATGAGGACGGCGGCGACGATGAACACGATGAGCTTCGCCAGCTGGACGAAACCTTTGATCGGCCGGTGGCGCGCGGCCGGACGCACGGAATAGATGCGGTTTGCCGCACTGAGCGCTGCCGAAATACCGAGCGCCGCCATCAGCACAATCCAGGCCATGGCGAGATTGCCGGCAAGCCGCTCCAGCGAGTCCGGAACGCCGGCCACGAAGCGAATGCCGGTGTAGACGATAAGGGCCGGCACAATCTGTGCGACTCTCGCGAATACCTTTTCCTCCGTGAGGGCGTCGTCCCAGGTGGCGTTGGACCGCCGGGCGAATGTGTACACCACCCGCTGCAGAACAAACCGCGTCACGAAGTGCGCAATGAAGGCGATGAGCAGCAGCAGGACGAGCCCGGCCGCGGCGGGCAATGCGGGATGGACCTGCTCGAGGAGTTTTGTCAGCGACATCACGGGCGCACACCTTAACGGCTGCGGAACGCTCATGCCAGAAGGGGGAGACAGCGCCGGGCCTTCGCCCGCATCCAAATCCTTTCGCCGGGCATCTAATACCCGAAGCAAGTCTCCCCGGGCGATGGCGGCGGAGGGGGCAACCGGCTGAACCAGGTTGCCAGAGACCTCCCGTCTATTGCGTTATGGTCGACTAGTGTTATACTTCACTACAACACTAAACCTTCTGCCGGAACACTCGTCATGCGGAACAAGCTCTTCATCGTCATGCTCGCGGGAGCGACCGCCCTCGCCCTGCCCGGCTGCGAGACCGGGGAGGCGCGCATCGCGCAGCTGGAATCGGCGGAATCCAACACTCCGTTGCCGGTCGAAGTCGCGATGCCGCGGATTGCCGACCTGTATGCCACCTATCAGACGACCGCCGCTCTGGCCGCCGATCGGGAAGCACTGATTCCCTCGCGCGTGGCCGGCGAAGTCGTCGAGATTCTCGTCGAGGAAGGCGAAACCGTGGCGGCGGGCCAGGCGCTGGCCCGCCTGGACGGCGACCGGCTGCGACTGGAGATGCTCGAAGCGAAGGCGCGGTTCGAAATGACCGCCCGCGAGTACGCCCGTGCCCGGCGCTTGCGAGAGCGCGGCCTCGTCAGTGCGGCGGCGGCGGAAGCGCTCAAATTCGATCTGGACGCGCTCGAGGCCGCGTACGAAATGAAGCGGCTGGATTACGAGTACACGACGATCAGGGCGACGATACCGGGCGTCATTTCTGTGCGTCACATCAAGCTCGGCTGGCGCCTGGAGGCGGGGGAGCCCGCGTTCTCAATTGCGGATACCGACCGTCTTGTCGCCGAACTGCACATTCCGCAGAGGGAACTTGGCAGGATCGCCGGCGGCCTGGAGGCGCGCCTACGGGTCGATGCGATGCCCGGTGATGATTTTTACGCGCCGATCGATCGTGTGAGCCCTACCATCGACGCCGCCGATGGTTCCTTCCGCGCAACGGTCTACATCGATAATGAGAAGGGCTTGCTTGCCCCGGGCATGTTCGGTCGCTTCAGTATTGCCTACGAGAAGCATGCCGACGCGCTGACCGTGCCGAGCAGTGCCATTATCCGTGAAGACAATGAAGACGTCGTTTACGTCGTACAGGATGGCACCGCCTCACGGCGAGCGGTCCGGATCGGTATCGAAGGCGGCGGAATGACGGAGATCCTGAACGGCCTGGCTGCCGGCGAGCCGGTGATCGTGACGGGCCAGTCCAGCTTGCGCGACGGCAGCCGGGTGCTCGCCAGCGATCGCCCCGGCATCGCGGGATAACCGAATATGAGATCTCAAGCGGGGGAGCCGTTGCAACACTCACGGAGCATCCGCCTGCCGGTCCTGCTGCTCGGTTTCCTGCTCGCTGGCTGTCAGCCCGGGACCGGGAGCGACCAGGCCGGGAAGAGCGCGGACGAAAAGCAAACGCCGGCGATTCCGGTCGAGGTCGCCACCGCAACGCGCGGCGACATCGTCGCCGTTTACTCCAGCACCGCGCCCATAGAGGCGTACGCCGAGGCGCAGGTCGTCGCAAAAGTCGGCGGCGAGGTGGTGGAGATCCTCGTCGAGGAAGGGCAGCAGGTCGAGGAAGGCCAGGTACTGGCCCGGCTGGACGGCGAGCGCCTGCGGTTCGAGATGCTGCAGGCGGAAGCCAACCTGCGGAAGTTGGAGAGAGATCACGCGCGCAACGTCGACCTGAAAGAGCGCGGCATTATCAGCCTGGGGGAATTCGAAAAGATTCTTTACGAAATGGAAGCCCTGAAGGCGAGCTTCAATCTCGCAAAGCTCGAACTGGGCTATACGGAGATCAGGGCGCCGATTGACGGCGTGGTATCCCGGCGCTTCATCAAGGTCGGCAATACATTGGCGGTAAACGCGCCCACCTTCCAGATCACCAGCCTGGAGCCGCTGGTTTCCTACCTGCACGTGCCGGAAAGGGAGTACCGGCACATCGAAGCCGGCCAGACGGCAACAATCCAGGTCG
>DATABW010000448.1:0-3262 GCA_036259375.1 Woeseiaceae bacterium | reverse complement strand
AGTACTACCAGCAGGCCGGGATCTCCGCGCCGGACATCCTGCGCCTGGCCACGCTGGGTAGCGCCGAAGTGATGGGTTTGCAGGAAAGCGTCGGCCGCATTGCGCCCGGGCAGCGGGCGGACCTGTTCCTGGTGCCCGGCGAACCGGACCGGGACATCGCCGACATCGAGCAGGTGAACTGGGTGATGAAGGGCGGGGAGATCATCGACCCGGCGGCGCTGTATCGGGCGATTTCGATCCGGCCGCCCGGCGCCGAAGGTGTCGGCGGCGAGCCGCGGGAACATTGAAGTGTGAATACACACAGTCAATTCTTCGGGCCGCAAGCCCACCTCGCTGGAGTGCCGGCATAGCGGGGAACCTCCAAGGCGACCAATTCGCTGAAGTGAACTCCGGGCTTCTCGACGAAGGCGCGATTTAATCTTGCGTCCCATCGCTGCTAACATCGCCCGTGCAACTGCGTTTTGTCCCATTGACCGGATTCGACCCGCGTTCAGAGCCGTTGTCTTAGTGGAACACGTCTGCTGGAATGCAGGACTACCGGCAGACCTCCTAAAGGAACCCCGTGATCCAGCTGCACCGCACCCTGTTCTGCGTTTCCGCTGCCGCGCTACTCGCGTTTCCCTCGGCGGCCCTGACCGACGAAGGCATGTGGACGATCGACAACTTCCCCGCCGAAACCGTCGCCGAAAAATACGACGTCGACATAACCAACGAGTGGCTTAAACACGCACAGCTATCGACTACCCGCCTGGAAAACGGCTGCACCGGCTCCTTCGCCTCACCCAACGGCCTGATCCTGACAAACAACCATTGCGTCTGGAGCTGCATCCGGAACCTCAGCACGGACGAGCGCAACCTCTCCGACCTGGGCTTCTATGCCAGATCCCAACGCGACGAACTGCAGTGCCCTGGCCAGCAGGTCTCCGTGTTGGTCGACTACGAGGAGGTCACCGACGAAGTCGCCGCGGCCATCGCCGAGCTCTCCGGCCCTGAGGCCAACGAGGCCCGCAAGGCGGCCCTCACCCGGCTGGAATCGGCCTGCGAGGACGCCTCCGGCGGGAAGCTCCGCTGCGAGGCGGTCTCGCTCTACAACGGCGGCCAATACTTCATCTACAAGTACAAGCGCTACAACGACGTCCGGCTCGTGTTCGCACCGGAGCTCGCCATCGCCGCCTTCGGCGGCGACCCGGACAACTTCAACTTCCCCCGCTGGTGCATGGACATGTCCTTCCTGCGGGCTTACGAGAATGGCAAGCCGGCCGATACGCCGAGCTTCCTGACCTGGCGCGGCACGGGACCGCAGGCGGGCGACCCGGTGTTCGTCACCGGGCACCCGGGCACCACGTCGCGGCAACTCACGATGGCGCAGCTCGATTTCCTGCGCGACGTCGTCTACCCGCTGTGGCTCATCCGCTATTCGGAGCTCCGCGGCCGGATGCTCGCCTGGGGCGACACCAGTGATGCGGCAGCCCGCGCCGTTCAGCAACGCATCCTCAGCATCGAAAACGGCATCAAGGTACGGCGCAACGAGCTCCAGGCGCTGCTGGACGACGAGATGATGGCGCGGAAAGCCGCACAACAACGGGAGCTTCACGAAGCCGTAATGGCCGACCCGCAGCTCGAGGCTCGCTATGGCAACGCCTGGAACCTGATCGAGAACGCGCTCGAAGCGCACCGCAACATGTACGAGGAACACCTGTTCATCGAAGACGCGGCCGGTTTCAACAGCGAGCTGTTCGACTACGCGCGTGCGATCGTGCGCGGCACCGCCGAACGGGAAAAGCCGAACGAGGAACGCTTGCGCGACTACACGGACACCGCACTGCCCACAATCGAATCGCAGCTCCTAGCCGATCGTCCGATCGACCAGGCTTACGAGAAGCTCACGCTCGAGTTCTCGCTCGACAAGATGCGCGAGTACCTCGGCCCGGACAGCCCACACGTCGGGACGGTGCTGGGCGATGCGTCGCCTGAAGCGCTCGCGGTGACGCTCGTCGACGGCAGCCGCCTTGATGAGGTCGCCTATCGTCGCGAGCTGTGGCAAGGCGGTCTCGACGCTGTCCGGGCCAGCGACGACCCGATGATCGAGCTGGCGCTCGCCATCGACGACGAAGCCCGCGCGCTGCGGAAACGTTACGAGAACGAGGTCGAGGCGCCCGTCACGCGCGGCGAGGAAATGATCGCCGACGCCCGATTCCGGATTTACGGCACGGAGATCTATCCCGACGCCACTTTCACGCTGCGCGTCACCTACGGCGCCGTCGAAGGCTGGATGGAAAAAGGCGAGCCCGTCGCGCCGTTCACGCACACCGAACGGCTCTTCGAGCGCGTCACCGGCGAACCGCCGTTCGCTCTTCCGGACAGCTGGCGACAGGCACGCGAGGAACTGGACCCGGACACGCCCTTCAATTTCGTGGCGACCACCGACATCACCGGCGGCAACTCCGGCAGCCCGATCATTGCCGCCGATGGTGCGCTTGTCGGGCTGGCGTTCGACGGCAACATCCATTCGATCGCCGGCTCTTACTGGTTCGACCCGGCACTCAACCGCACTGTTGGCGTCGACGCGGCGATCATGCTCGAAGCGCTGGAAAAGGTGTACGGCGCCGACCGCCTGCTGGCCGAGCTGACCGTCGTGGACTGAGCCAAGCCTCGCGTGCAGGGCCGGCCCGAGGCGGATCAGCCGGAGGCAGCGCCGGAGGGCCGCAAGGCCGGGCGCAACCTTGATTTAGCGTGTTGCTGAATCAAGGTTCAGAATTAACCTTGATTTAAGCGCACGCTTAATCAAGGTTAGCGCCATAAAACGCCAGGAGCTGGCCAGCAGTCAGGAGCCGCCCTACATTTGCCGAAACAGGTGCAGGTAGTTTCGGCTCACCGGCAGCACGTCGTCGCGGCCCTTGAGATGAATCTCCGCGGTTTCGTTCGCGCCGCGCGCGACGTGATCGATGGAGCTCAGGTTCACCACGACCGAGCGATGGACCTGCGCGAACTGCGAGACCTCGAGTTTCGAGCTGATCTCCTTCAACGGCGTCCGGATCACGGCTTCGCGCGGCCGGCGCTCATCGTCGCGCCAGGCGACCAGCGTGTACTTCTGGTCGGACCGCAGGAAATCGATCGCCTCGGCCGGAATCAGGTGCACTGTCTTGCCTACCGAGGCGCGTAGCCAGCGCAGCGGCCCCGTCGCCGTGCCTTTCTGCAGGCTTGTCGCGAGCTGCTCGAGCAGCGCCTCCGTGTTCAGCGCCGGCTGCGCGGCGCGTAGCCG